>NZ_JBSGET010000013.1:0-83066 GCF_053603035.1 Kitasatospora sp. NPDC004272
TCCCCATCATCACCCTCGACGCCCGACGCCGGGACAGCGCCAAGAGCGCCCTCATCACCCTCGTCGAACACGCCCTCCTCGCCCGACTGCGGTGACGGAGGCCCCGAAGGGGTAATGAACACGCCAGAAGGGGGCGTGCGGAGCCTTCCGCACGCCCCCTGGGCACTTCCGCGCACCGACCGCCGTTACGGCTGCTGGTCGGCCCTCAGCAGCCCGTAGGTGTACGCGTCCTCCAGCGCCACCCAGGACGCGGCGATCACGTTGTCCGCGACGCCGACCGTCGACCAGGTCGCGGTGCCGTCGGTGGACTCGATCAGCACCCGGGTCTTCGAGCCGGTGCCGTGCTGGCCCTCCAGGATCCGGACCTTGTAGTCCACCAGCTCCAGCTTGGCCAGCGCCGGGTAGATCGGCTCCAGCGCCGTCCGCAGCGCCTTGTCCAGCGCGTCCACCGGGCCGTTGCCCTCGCCGGTGGCCACCTTGCGCTCGCCCTTCGCCCACAGCTTCACGGTCGCCTCGTTGCCGGCGAAACCGTTCGGCCCCTGCTCGCTGATGGTCCGCCAGGACTCCAGCTCGAAGAACCGCTGCCGCTCGCCGCCGTTCACCTCGTCGCGCAGCAGCAGCTCGAACGAGGCGTCCGCCGCCTCGTAGGTGTACCCGAGGTTCTCCTGCGCCTTCACCCGGGCCACCACCCGGCCCGCCAGGTCGCGGTCGCTGGACAGGTCGTAGCCCAGCTCCTTGCCCTTCAGCTCGATCGAGGCCCGGCCGGCCATGTCGGACACCAGCATCCGCATGGTGTTGCCGACCAGCTCCGGGTCGATGTGCTGGTACAGGTCCGGGTCGACCTTGATCGCGGAGGCGTGCAGGCCCGCCTTGTGCGCGAACGCCGAGAAGCCCACGTACGGCTGGTGGGTGGACGGCGTCAGGTTCACCACCTCGGCGACGGCGTGCGAGATCCGGGTCATCTCGGCCAGCGCCCCGGCCGGGAGCACCCGGCGGTCGTACTTGAGCTCCAGCGCCGCCGCGACCGGGAACAGGTTGGCGTTGCCGACCCGCTCGCCGTAGCCGTTGGCGGTGCACTGCACGTGGGTGGCCCCGGCGTCCACGGCGGCCAGCGTGTTGGCCACCGCGCAGCCGGTGTCGTCCTGGGCGTGCATGCCGATGCGGGCGCCGGTCTCCGCGAGCACGGTGGCGACGATCTCGCGCACGCCCGAGGGCAGCATGCCGCCGTTGGTGTCGCAGAGCACGACGACGTCCGCGCCCGCCTCGTGCGCGGTGCGCACCACGGCGAGGGCGTACTCCGGGTTGGCCTTGTAGCCGTCGAAGAAGTGCTCGCAGTCGATGAACACCCGGCGGTCCTGGCCGCGCAGGTACTCCACGCTGTCCCGGACCATCTCCAGGTTCTCCTCCAGCGTGGTGCGCAGCGCCAGCTCCACGTGCCGGTCGTGCGACTTGGCCACCAGCGTCACCACCGGCGCGCCGGAGGCCACCAGCGCGGCCAGCTGCGGGTCCTCGGCGGCCTTGCCGCCGGCCCGGCGGGTGGCGCCGAAGGCCACCAGCTGGGCGTTCTTGAACTCCAGCTCGGCCTGGGCCCGGGCGAAGAACTCGGTGTCCCGGGGGTTGGCGCCGGGCCAGCCGCCCTCGATGAAGCCGACCCCGAACTCGTCCAGGTGGCGCGCGATCGCCAGCTTGTCGGCCACCGTGAGGTTGATGCCCTCGCGCTGGGCGCCGTCGCGGAGCGTGGTGTCGAAGACGTGGAAGCCGTCGCTGGGGCGGCTGTTGGCCTCGGTCATGGCCCTGGGTTCTCCGTTCGGTGGAGTTACTGCTGTTTGCCGGGATCGGAATCCGGCTCCACTGTCCAGCATCCCGCGCGCGTCCCCGGTGTCTCCGTCCCCTTGTGGGGGCCCGGTGCCGGTCCGGAGGCAAAACAAAAGACCCCTCGCGGGTGCGAGAGGTCTGCGCGCGGGTCTGGACGCTGGTGGTCGCTCCGCGGTCAGGGTGTTGCCGTGGAAGCGGTCACTGCGGACCGGCGCGCCTGCTGCTAATAATCAGCGAGAGCGAGGACACCCTCGCAGTCTTGCACACGCCCGCCGGGACGGGAGGTGCGTCTCGCGATCCGGGACGGGTCAGGCGAACAGGTCGGCGGTGTCGAGTTCGAAGCCGAACGGCGCGGGCAGCGGAAGAGGCTTCCCCACGAGCACGATGGCGGTCGCGGTGTAGTCGTCCTTGGCCGGGCTGCTGTACAGCACCACCTGGCCCGCTTTCCGGTCCACCAGGAGGTACAGCGGGATCTCCGCCGCTGCGTAGCCCTTGCGCTTGGACTCGCGGTCCTTGGCCGGGTTCCCGGAGGTCACCTCGACCACCATCAGCAGCCCGTCGGGCTTGGCCCACGACTCACGGCTCATCATCCCGCCGCGGGCCGCGAACGCGCCGTCCGGAATGTACCGGCCGCCGGGCACGATGACGCCCGTTCCCGGCGCGAAGTCCAGGTCCGCGGCAGCCTGCTGGAAGACCTGCCGGACGATCCGTCCGATCACGGTCTCGTGCTCGCCGTTCGGGGGCGGTGTCACGATGATCTCTCCCTCGATGATCTCGGCCTTGAACCCCTGCGGGGTGTCCAGGGCCAGGAAGGCGTCGAGGAGGTCATCCTCCGGGCTGCGCCAGACGTCGGCGTCGTACATCTCGGCGGTCATGGTCCCTCCCTCCTATCCGAGCCGTTCAACGAGTGAGCGCTTCCGAGGCTACCGGCCCCGGGCCTTCCGCCATGAAGTGCCCGGGCCGGTGGCGGGCGTCAGGCGATGGTGTGCATCCAGCCGTGGGTGTCGGGAGCCTGGCCGCCCTGGATGGCCAGCAGGGCCTCACGGAGCTTCATGGTGACGGGGCCGGGCTCGCCGGTGCCGACGGTCCAGTCGGCGCCGACCGACTTGACCTGGCCGACGGGGGTGATGACGGCGGCGGTGCCGCAGGCGAAGACCTCGGTGATGGTGCCGTCGGCGTTGCCCCGCTTCCACTCGTCGGTGGAGATCCTGCGCTCCTCGGTGCCGTGGCCGAGGTCGGCGGCGAGGGCGAGCAGCGAGTCGCGGGTGATGCCGGGGAGCAGCGAGCCGGAGAGTTCGGGGGTGACGACGGTGGCGTCCGCGCCCTCGCCGAGGACGAAGTAGAGGTTCATGCCGCCCATCTCCTCGACCCACTTGTGCTCGGCGGCGTCGAGCCAGACCACCTGGTCGCAGCCCTTGGCGGCGGCCTCGGCCTGGGCGACCAGCGAGGCGGCGTAGTTGCCCGCGCACTTGGCGGCGCCGGTGCCGCCGGGGGCGGCGCGGACGTAGTCCTCGGAGAGCCAGACCGAGACCGGCTTGACGCCGCCGGAGAAGTAGGCGCCGGCCGGCGAGGCGATGATCATGAAGAGGTAGGAGTTGGCGGGGCGCACGCCCAGGCCGACCTCGGTGGCGAACATGAAGGGCCGCAGGTAGAGGCTCTGCTCGGGCTTGCCGGGCACCCAGGCGCGGTCCTGCTGGACGAGCAGTTCGACGGCCTCGACGAAGGTCTCCTCCGGCAGCTCGGGCATCGCCAGGCGGCGGGCGGAGGCCCGGAAGCGGGCCGCGTTGGCCTCGGGGCGGAAGGTCGCGACCGAGCCGTCGGGCTGCCGGTACGCCTTGAGGCCCTCGAAGATCGACTGGCCGTAGTGCAGCGTCATGTTGGCCGGGTCGACCTCCAGCGGCGCGTACGGGGTCAGCTGGGCGTCGTGCCAGCCCAGGCCCTCGGTCCAGCGGATGGTCACCATGTGGTCGGTGAAGACCCGGCCGAAGCCGGGATCGGCCAGTCGGGCCTCGCGCTCCTCGTCGGACAGGGGGTGCGCGGAGGGCTTGAGGTCGAACGCTATCGGCGACTGGGTGGGCGTGCTCATGACTTTCTGTCCTTCACCGTGGGGTTGGGCTGGGCCTTCACCGTCGGGCGGGGGGAACGCATGACGGCACGGCCCACTGTCGATACTCGCATCCAGGGGGCCGTGCCGAACAGCCGGGAGGCTGTTGCTCGCTGTGAACCGGCCCAGTGGCCGGAGGGGGTCGTCCGGCCGGTCAGCCGGCTACTCGGGCGGCGAGCGCGTCGCCGACCGCGGAGGTGGAGCGGGCGCCGGAGCGCTCGGTGAGGTCCGCGGCGACCGCGGCCTCGACCGCGGCGGCCTCGGCGGCGTAGCCGAGGTGCTCCAGCAGCATGGCGACCGACAGCACGGTGGCGGTCGGGTCGGCCTTGCCCTGGCCGGCGATGTCCGGGGCGGAGCCGTGCACCGGCTCGAACATCGACGGGAAGTCGCCGCTCGGGTTGATGTTGCCGGACGCGGCCAGGCCGATGCCGCCGGTGACGGCCGCGGCGAGGTCGGTCAGGATGTCGCCGAACAGGTTGTCGGTGACGATCACGTCGAAGCGCTCGGGCTGGGTGACGAAGAAGATCGTCGCCGCGTCGACGTGCAGGTAGTCGGTGGTGACCTCGGGGAACTCCCGGCCGACCTGCTCGAAGATCCGGGTCCACAGGTGGCCGGCGTGCACCAGCACGTTGTTCTTGTGGACGAGGGTGAGCTTCTTGCGCGGGCGGGCCTGGGCCCGACGGTAGGCGTCGCGGACGACCCGCTCGATGCCGAACGCGGTGTTCAGCGAGACCTCGGTGGCGACCTCCTGCGGGGTGCCGGTGCGCAGCGTGCCGCCGTTGCCGACGTACGGGCCCTCGGTGCCCTCGCGGACGACCACGAAGTCGATGCTCGGCTCGCCGGCCAGCGGCGACTTCACACCCGGGAGCAGCTTGCCGGGGCGCAGGTTGATGTGGTGGTCGAAGGCGAACCGCAGCTTGAGCAGCAGCCCGCGCTCCAGCACGCCGGACGGCACGCTCGGGTCGCCGATGGCGCCGAGCAGGATCGCGTCCTGGCCCTTGAGCTCCTCCAGCACCGCGTCGGGGAGGGTCTCCCCGGTGCGGTGGTACAGCCGTGCACCGAGGTCGTACTCGGTGGTCTCCAGCTTGGTGTCGGAGGGCAGGGCGGCGCGGAGCACCTTGAGGCCCTCGGCCACGACCTCCTGGCCGATGCCGTCACCCGGGATCACTGCGAGACGAATGGTGCGAGACATACTCGGACAGTACAACCCGTCCCACGGCCTGGGCACGGACCGTCCACGATCCGGACGCGCTGTCAGACGAGTTCGACCTCGACCGGGAACGGCACGTCGAGCTTGAGGACGCCGTGGTGGATTCCCGCTACCCCGTAGCCCTTGGTCGCCGGGTCCAACTCGTAGACGTAGACCACAGGGCGGCCGTTGTCACTCTCCACCCGCCAGAAGTGGCGGATACCGGCGGCAGCGTACTTCCTCGGCTTGGCCTCGCGGTCGCGCTCCTCCGACTCCTCCGACACCACCTCAACCGCCAGCAGGACATCGTCCGGCTCGCAGTACGTCTGCTTCGGACCGGTGACGCCCTGCTGGTTCACTACCATCAGATCGGGCTCGGGACGGTTGCGCCGGTTGAGCTTGACGTTCATCTCCCGCCACACCTCCCACCCAGCCGGGGCCGCGTCCGCCAGCGCTCGTTCGAGGAGCCGGAGCGTACGCATGTGGAACAACGTCTGCGGACTCACGAAAACCAGACTCCCGTCGATCAACTCCGTGTGCGGCGGGAGGTCCGGCAACCGGTCCAGGTCGTCGGCGGTGTAGCCGCCCACGGGCGGGCGGAGCCAGTCCGGGTACGGGTCCGGGTCGACGCTCATCAGTGCTCCCATGCTCGGGATTCTTGCCTGTCAGACCAGGCTAGCGGGCGGCTTCCCAGCCGGGGTCACCCTTCGGGGTGAGCAGCTGGATTCGGTCGCCGACCGGGTTGAGGTGGTGGATCACCAGGGCGTTCGCGAGCGGGGTGTGCAGCACCTGGCCGGGGTGGACGGGGGTGAGGACGGGGGTGGCGAGGGTCGGGTCGACGGGGTAGGGGCCGAGGGTGGCGAGGGCGTCGGCCGGGTCGTCGGAGGCGCCGGTCCAGACGGTGTAGCGGGGGTGGGTGAGCGGCGGCAGGGCCGCGAGGCGGACGGGCAGCAGCAGGGTGTCGGAGTCGAGCAGGGCGGTGTCGGTGTCGCCCCAGCGGCCGTTGAGCGGCTGGACGTCGAGTTCGGCGCCGGTGCGGGCGTCCAGGGTGCGGGCGACCAGCACGTCACTGCCCTTGAGCCGGTCGGCGACCACGGTGGCGTCGGGGGTGCCGTCGCCGTCGGCGTCGATCGAGGCGCGGACGCCCAGCGGGCCGGCGGGGGTGGGGGCGGGGGCCCACAGCACGGCGGCCAGGTAGAGGGTGCCGCGGCCGTCGACGGCGGCGGCCGCGTGGTGCAGGTCGGCGGAGCGCTCGGCGGGGTCGTCGACGCAGATCTCGGCGTCGGGGGCGGGGCAGTCGGGCCAGCGCGGGCCCTCGCCGCCCGGCTGGAGGGCGCTGAGCAGGCCGGGGCGGGGGTTCCCGGAGACCGCGAAGGTGGCGGCGGTGCCGAGCACGGTGCCGTCGGAGGCGGCGCGCGGGGCGGCGAACAGCGGGACGCGCAGCGGCGGCAGGGTGTCGTCCTCGGGGGTGAGGGTGAGCCGGCCGGAGAGTTCGCCGCGGTAGCTGCGGGGGTGCCCGGCCTGGAGCAGGTCGAGGGTGGGGTCGGGGGCCCGGCCGAGGTCGGGGCCGAGCCGGAGGGTGACGGTGACGGTGGCGCTGCCGTGCGGGGGCAGGTCGACCCGGGCGGGCGAGATCCCGAAGGCGGCGCCGGGCAGCGTGGTGGCCGGCGCGTAGCCGGTGGTGTAGGCCAGCGGGCGGTCCCCGAGGTTGCGGACGGTCACCTCGCGGGTGGCGGTGGCCGCGCCGGTGGCCTCGACCACGCCGAAGGAGACGCCGACCGCGCCCTCGGTCCGCGTCCCGTAGGCGAGCACGGGGGTGCGGACGGCGGCGTCGGCCCGGACCCGGCCGCTGCCGGTGCGTTCGGGGCCGTACACCGGGCCGGTGCGGCCGTCGTGCAGGTAGGTGTCGGTGGCGGTGTCCATCAGCGCGGCCTTGACCTCGGCGGCGTCGTAGTCGGGGTGCGCGGAGCGGACCAGCGCGGCCAGGCCGGACAGGTGCGGGGTGGCCATCGAGGTGCCGTCCTCGCGCATCCCGCCGGTGCCGGTGCCGACCCGGGCGGACCAGATGGTCTCGCCGGGGGCGGCCAGGTCGGGCTTGACCACGCCGTCGACGCCGATGCCGCGGGAGGTGAAGGAGGTGAGGGTGTCGGTGCGCTGCGGCTGGTCCTGCGGGACGGCGCCGTGCAGCGGGTTGCCGGGGGCGGCGAGCCGGACGGTGACCGGGCCGCCGCCCAGGGCGGACAGCAGCCGCTCGCCGTCGGCGCGGGCCAGGATCGCGGCGGGGATCCGGTCGTCCCCGGCGATCTCGCCGAGGTTGTCGCCGTCGGCGGCGTAGAGCGCGCCGACGGCTCCGGCGTCGGCGGCGTGGTCGGCGCGCGGGGCGGAGCCGCAGGCCCGGTCCGGGTCCTTGGTGGTCCAGCGCAGCACCGCGACCTTGCCGCGCAGCCGGTCGGCGTCGGCGGGCGTGAAGGGCGCGCAGCCGTCCGACTGGTCGGCGGGGACGGCGAGTTCGCCGCCGACCTCGGTGTCGTCCCAGTGGGTGTACTTGCTGCTCCAGTGCGCGGGGACGTTCCCGGCCAGCGCGGCGGGGGCGAGCACGGTGATGCCGTCGGCGTCGCCGTGCGGGTCGACCGAGGCGGCGGCGGTGAGCACCCGGGCGGCGGTGCCGGGGCTGCCGCCGACGCCGTACACGTCGCCCTCGTTGCCGGAGGCGGCGACCACCACGGTGCCCAGCGCGGCGAGCCGGTCGGCGGCCAGCGCGTCGGCGTCGCCGGGGCGGCCGTAGGGGCTGCCGAGCGAGAGGTTGACCACGTCGAGGCGGTCGGCGAGGTCGCCGTCGCCGTTCGGGTCGGCGGCCAGGTCGAGGGCGGCGGCGAGCTGGTCGGTGGAGCCCTCGCAGCCGAACACCTTGATCGCGTAGAGCTGGGCGCCGGGGGCCGCGCCGGGGGCGACCGCGAAGCCGGCCGGGTCCAGGCCGGGCCGGTAGGGGCCGCGGTAGGGCTTGCCGTCGGCGGTGACGCCGTACCCGGCGGCGGTGCCGGCCACGTGGGTGCCGTGGCCGTTGGCGGCGCAGTCGAGCGGGTTGTCGTCGGGGTGCGGGTCGGGCTGGGGGTGGGCGGCGGCCGGGTCGGGGTCGTAGTCGTCGCCGACCAGGTCCTTGCCGCCGACCACCTTGGCGTTCGGGAACAGCCCGGCGGGGGCGGGCTTCGCGCCGTCGACCGCGCGGTACGCCCCGGGGGTGCCGGGGCCGCCGAAGTCGGCGTGGGTGTAGTCGATGCCGGAGTCGACGATGCCGATCCGGACGCCCTCGCCGGTGTGGCCCTCGGGGCCGTCCCAGACCTGCGGGGCGCCGGTGAGCGGCACCGAGTAGCCGTTGGCGCGCCGCTTGAGCGCGACCGGGCGCACCGCGCGGACGCCGGGCAGGCCGGTCAGCCGCGGCAGTTCGGCGGCGGGCAGCCGCAGGGCGAGGCCGCTGACCAGGGTGCGGGTGCGGTAGAGCGGGTGGGCGTCGGGGACGGCGCGCCGCAGGGCGGCGGTGAGCGCGTCCAACGAGCGGTCGGCGACGGCCCGCCCGGCGCTCCCCGCGGCGGCGGCGGCGCGCCGGGTCTGGTCGGGGGTGCGCAGCTGCCGGCGGGCGTCGTCCCGGGCGCGCTGCCAGGCGGTGGCGGCGGGCTCGGTGCCGAGTTCCAGGAACACGGTGGTGCTCGGGCCGTCGGCGGGCCGGTCGTCGGCCAGCGCGGGGGCGGTGGCCGGGGCGAGCAGGGCGAGGGCGGCGAGGAGGCCGAGGGGGGTGCGCACCGCCCCAAGGTAGGAGCCGCCGGCGGGACGGGGGCGGAGGTTCACTCCATGGGTGACGCTCCGTCACCCGTCCGGCCCAGCGCGGGTATTGGCGTTCAGTCGCCGATCGGGGCGCTGTTGTCGCGGCGGTCGAGGGCGCGCTGCAGGGCGGCGGCGGTGCGCGGGTCGGCCGGCAGGGCGCGGCGGCGGCGCGGGGGCGCGGCGACCGCGGCGGCGGAGGTCGTGGTGGCGGCGGGGGCGGTGGTGCGGTCTGCGACGAACGGCATACCGGGCTCCTTGGTGCGGGGGCGCAGCGGCGCGCGGAAGGGGTGAGGGGTACGCCGAGCAGGGATCGCCTGCCGCACCGCGTACGGGCCGACGGGCCACGCGCCCCGGAGTTGCGGGGGTGGCTCACCGTAGGACTACTCCACGGTACGGCGAAGTGGCCGCGAGGGCAGCAGATTTACTTGGATTTCCTAGTATCTGAGACGGGGTTCACTCCGGGGCATGCGAACGGCCCTTCCGCCTCAAGGTCGGAAGGGCCGTCTGCGGGTGCTGCGGGGCGTCAGCCCAGGTTCACCGAGCGGGCGAACTTGGCGCCGATGGCGGCGGCGATCTCGGCCAGGACCTCCTGGGAGACCTCGCTGTCCACGGTGATCGAGGCCAGCGCGTTGTCACCGTCCCGGGCGACCTGCATGCCCGCGATGTTGATGCCCGCGTCGCCGAGGATCCGGCCGAGGGTGCCGACCACGCCGGGGCGGTCCTCGTAGTGGAAGAACGCCATGTGGTCGGTGAGCGCCACGTCGACGTCGAAGCCGTCCACGCCGACGATCTTCTGGGTCTGCTTCGGGCCGGACAGGGTGCCGGAGATCGACACCTCGCCGCCGTCGGCCAGGGTGCCCCGGACGGTGATCACGTTGCGGTGCTCGGGCGACTCGCTGGAGGTGGTCAGACGCACCTCGACACCGCGCTCCTGGGCGAACAGCGGGGCGTTGACGTACGACACCGTCTCGGCCACCACGTCCTCGAACACGCCCTTGAGGGCCGACAGTTCGAGCACCTTCACGTCGTGCTGGGTGATCTCGCCGCGGACCTCGACGTCCAGCCGGACGGCGACCTCGCCGGCCAGCGCGGTGAAGATCCGGCCGAGCTTCTCGGCCAGCGGCAGGCCCGGGCGGACGTCCTCGGCGATCACGCCGCCCTGGACGTTGACCGCGTCCGGCACCAGCTCGCCGGCCAGCGCCAGGCGCACCGACTTGGCGACCGCGATGCCGGCCTTCTCCTGCGCCTCGTCGGTGGAGGCGCCCAGGTGCGGGGTGGCCACCACGTTGTCGAAGGCGAACAGCGGGGAGTCGGTGCACGGCTCCTTGGAGTAGACGTCCAGGCCGGCGCCGGCGACCCGGCCCTCCTGGAGCGCCCGGACCAGCGCCTCCTCGTCGACGATGCCGCCGCGGGCGGCGTTGACGATCCGCACGGTCGGCTTGACCTTGTGCAGCGCCTCGTCGCCGATCAGGCCGATGGTCTCCGGGGTCTTCGGGAGGTGGACGGTGATGAAGTCCGAGACCTCCAGCAGCTCCTCCAGGGAGAGCAGCTTGACGCCCATCTGGGCCGCGCGGGCGGCCTGGATGTAGGGGTCGTACGCGACGATCTTCATGCCGAAGGCGGACATCCGCTGGGCGACCAGCACGCCGATCCGGCCGAGGCCGACCACGCCGAGGGTCTTCTCGCTGAGCTCGACGCCGGTGTACTTGTTGCGCTTCCACTCGCCGCCCTTGAGCGCGGCGTTGGCGGGGGCGATGTTGCGGGCGACCGAGATCAGCAGGCCGCAGGCCAGCTCGGCGGCGGTGACGATGTTGGAGGTCGGCGCGTTGACGACCATCACGCCGGCCTTGGTGGAGGCGGCCACGTCCACGTTGTCCAGGCCGACGCCGGCCCGGGCCACGACCTTCAGCTTCTTGGCGGCGGCCAGCGCCTCGGCGTCCACCTTGGTGGCGGAGCGGATCAGGATGGCGTCGACGTCCGCGATCGCGGTCAGCAGCTCGGCGCGGTCGGCGCCGTTGCAGTGGCGGATCTCGAAGTCGGGGCCCAGCGCGTCGACGGTGGCGGGCGACAGCTCTTCGGCGATCAGTACGACAGCGCTCTTGGGTGTCACAGTGCTCACGACAGTGTGTCCTTAACTGTCCGGTTCACCCCGCCGCGCGGAGGTGGCGCGCACAGGGCGGGGGAAGGTGGCATGTCGCGTAGCTAGACGCACGACGCTGTGGGCCTGACGCGTGGTTCGGAGTCTATCGGCGGGGTGGTGCGGGGACTGCTCCCGTCCGGCGAAATCACCCGGACGGGAACAGCCTTGTTGTACAACCGGGACGGGGAGGCTCAGGCCTCCTGGTCGACCCAGCTCATCAGCTTGCGCAGCTTCTTGCCGGTGGTCTCCAGCAGGTGCTCGCTGTCCGCGTTCTTGTACTCGTTGTACTTCGGCAGGCCCGCCTTGTACTCGGCGATCCAGGTGTTGGCGAAGGTGCCGTCCTGGATCTCGGCGAGGACCTTCTTCATCTCGGCCTTGGTGTCGGCGGTGATGATGCGGGGGCCGGTCACGTAGTCGCCCCACTCGGCGGTCTCGGAGACCGACCAGCGCATCTTCTCCAGGCCGCCCTCGTACATCAGGTCGACGATCAGCTTGAGCTCGTGCAGGCACTCGAAGTAGGCGATCTCGGGCTGGTAGCCCGCCTCGACCAGGGTCTCGAAGCCGGCCTTCACCAGGGCGGCGGTGCCACCGCAGAGGACGGCCTGCTCACCGAACAGGTCGGTCTCGGTCTCCTCGGTGAAGGTGGTCTTGATGACGCCGGCCTTGGTGCCGCCGATGCCCTTGGCGTAGGACAGCGCCAGGTCGAAGGCCTTGCCGGTGGCGTCCTGCTCGACGGCCACGATGCACGGGACGCCGCGGCCCTCCTGGTACTGGCGGCGCACCAGGTGGCCCGGGCCCTTCGGGGCGACCATGCAGACGTCGACGTCGGCCGGCGGCTGGATGAAGCCGAAGCGGATGTTCAGGCCGTGGCCGAAGAACAGGGCGTCGCCCGCCTTCAGGTTCGGCTCGATGGCGTCCTTGTAGACGTCGGCCTGGATCGGGTCCGGAACCAGGATCATGATGACGTCGGCCTCGGCCGCGGCCTCGGACGGGGTGACCACGCGCAGGCCGGCCTCGGCGGCCGCGGCGCGGGACTTGGAGCCCTCCAGCAGGCCGACGCGGACGTCCACGCCCGAGTCGCGCAGCGACAGCGCGTGGGCGTGGCCCTGGCTGCCGTAGCCGATGACCGCGACCTTGCGGCCCTGGATGATGGACAGGTCGGCGTCGTCTTCGTAGAACAGCTCGGCCACGGGGGCACATCTCCTTGCGTGATGGTGATGCCGGGGTTCCTACCGTAGGCGCACCCGGCGGACTTCGATGGCAGTGCTCAGGTTGTAAGACGGCTCGCGTCAGGCGGAACGGTCCAGCGCGCGCAGCGAGCGGTCGGTGATGGAGCGGGCGCCGCGGCCGATCGCGACCATGCCGGACTGCACCAACTCCTTGATGCCGTACGGCTCCAGCATCCGCAGCATGGCCTCCAGCTTGTCGGAGGAGCCGGTGGCCTCGATGGTCACCGCGTCGGGCGACACGTCGACGGTCTTGGCGCGGAACAGCTGGACGATCTCGGTGACCTGGGAGCGGCTCTCCGCGTCGGCCCGGACCTTGACCAGGACCAGCTCGCGCCGGACGGCCTGGGACTGGTCCAGCTCGACGATCTTGATCACGTTGACCAGCTTGTTGAGCTGCTTGGTGACCTGCTCCAGCGGCAGCTCCTCGACGTTGACCACGATGGTCATCCGGGAGATGTCGGGGTGCTCGGTCGGGCCGACCGCGAGCGAGTCGATGTTGAAGCCGCGGCGGGAGAACAGCGCGGCGATCCGGGCGAGCACGCCGGGCTTGTTCTCGACCAGGACGGACAGGGTGTGCTTGGACATGGTGGTCATCGCTTTCGGGTCCGTGGGTCCGTCAGTCCAGGTCGTCGCCGAAGTCGGGGCGCGCGCCCCGGGCGAACTGGATCTCGTCGTTGCTGGTGCCGGCGGCGACCATCGGCCAGACCATCGCGTCCTGGTGGACGATGAAGTCGATGACCACCGGGCGGTCGTTGATCTCCATCGCCTGCTTGATCACGTCGTCCAGGTCCTCGGGGCGCTCGCAGCGCAGGCCGACCGCGCCCATCGCCTCGGAGAGCAGCACGAAGTCCGGGATCCGGGTGCCCTGGGCGGGCGGCTCGACGCCGTCGTGGCCCGGGCCCGAGTGCAGCACGGTGTTGGAGTAGCGCTGGTTGTAGAACAGGGTCTGCCACTGGCGGACCATGCCGAGCGAGCCGTTGTTGATGACCGCGACCTTGATCGGCAGGTTGTTCAGGGTGCAGGTGGTGAGTTCCTGGTTGGTCATCTGGAAGCAGCCGTCGCCGTCGATCGCCCAGACCGGGACGTCCGGCTTGCCGGCCTTGGCGCCCATCGCGGCGGGGACGGCGTAGCCCATCGTCCCGGCGCCGCCCGAGTTCAGCCAGGTGGCCGGCTTCTCGAACTGGATGAACTGGCTCGCCCACATCTGGTGCTGGCCGACGCCCGCGGCGTAGATCGCGTCCGGGCCGACCAGCTGGCCGATCCGCTCGATCACCTGCTGGGGCGACAACTGCCCCTCGGGGGCGGGCTCGTAGCCCAGCGGGTAGGTCTTCTTCCACTCGTTCAGCCGGGTCCACCACTCGGTGTAGTCACCGCGGTGGCCGGCGTCGAACTCGGCCTGGACGGCGACGATCAGGTCGGCCAGCACCTCGCGGGCGTCACCGACGATCGGGACGTCCGCCGGGCGGTTCTTGCCGATCTCGGCCGGGTCGATGTCGGCGTGCACGACCTTGGCGCTCGGGGCGAAGGAGTCGAGCTTGCCGGTGACCCGGTCGTCGAAGCGGGCGCCCAGGGTGAACAGCAGGTCGGTCTTCTGCAGCGCGGTGACGGCGGGGACGGAGCCGTGCATGCCGGGCATGCCCAGGTGCTGCGGGTGGCTGTCCGGGAAGACGCCGATCGCCATCAGGGTGGTGACCACCGGGGCGCCGGTCAGCTCGGCCAGGATGCGCAGTTCGGCGCCCGCGTTGGCCTTGAGCACGCCGCCGCCGACGTACAGCACCGGGCGCTTGGCGTTCACCAGCAGCTTGGCGGCCTCGCGGATCTGCTTGGCGTGCGGCTTGGTGACCGGGCGGTAGCCGGGCAGCGCGGCCTCGACCGGCCAGCGGAAGACGGTCTGGGCCTGCAGGGCGTCCTTGGCGATGTCGACCAGGACCGGGCCGGGGCGGCCGGTGGCGGCGATGTGGAACGCCTCGGCGATCACCCGGGGGATCTCGGCCGGGTCGGTCACCAGGTAGTTGTGCTTGGTGATCGGCATGGTGATGCCGCAGATGTCCGCCTCCTGGAAGGCGTCCGTGCCGATCGCCTTGGAGGCGACCTGGCCGGTGATCGCGACGATCGGCACCGAGTCCATGTAGGCGTCGGCGATCGGGGTGACCAGGTTGGTGGCGCCGGGGCCGGAGGTGGCCATGCAGACGCCGACCCGGCCGGTGGCCTGCGCGTAGCCGGTCGCGGCGTGGCCGGCGCCCTGCTCGTGGCGGACCAGGATGTGGCGGACCTTGGTGGAGTCCATCAGCGGGTCGTACGCGGGGAGGATCGCACCACCGGGGATGCCGAACACCGTGTCGGCCCCCACGGCTTCGAGCGAGCGGATGAGCGACTGCGCGCCGGTCATGGTCTCGGTGGTCTGGGGACCCGGAGCGTGGGCGGCCGGGTGGTCCCCGCGGCGGGGGGTTGCGGCGTGCTCAGTCATCTGCCTGTCTCTTCTCGGGTTCTGCTCGGGGGGTGTCGGTCCGGGCGGCGAACGGTCCCGGCCGGTTCTCCGGCTCTGCCTCAATCGTCCGGATTTCAGGTGGTCGAGGCCAGTTGTGGTGCGATGGCCCACCAGCATTCGTGCAACAAAAAACCCCTCGTGCCAAGGGCATGCGAGGGGGAGGCGCGTCGGGCTGGGTTCAGCCGACGCGCCCGCCAAGTACGAGAATTCGGGTGGTCATGGCATCGACCTTCCTCCCACGCAGTGGCGAGTGTCAAGCTGGTGGGACCGGCGTCTCACCATGCGGGCCACCGCCCGGACCGCCCACCGCGTGGCGTTGCGGCAGGTCGAGACCGGTGTGCGGCGGGCCGGGGCGGGCGGTGGCGGCCTCGGCCAGACCACCCGCCCGCGGGTCCGGGGTGCGCGGCGGACGGCGGCCCGGGCCGCCCTGCGGCTGGCGCGGCACCGGGTAGCCGCGGCGCAGCAGCGCGCGGCGCAGCCGCAGTTCGTCCAGCGGCCGGTCGAAGGCGAGTCCCTGGCCGCGCCGGCAGCCGAGCTCCTGCAGGACGGCGACCTGCCGGGGGTGGTCGACGCCGTCGGCGCCGGTGACCAGTCCGAGGTCGCGGCCCAGCCGCAGCGCGTGGCCGGCCAGCGCGCGGGTGAGGGCGGAGTCGGCGAGGTCCTGGACCAGGCTGCGGTCGAGCTTGAGGGCGTCGAACGGCATCCGGGCCAGGGCGCCGAGCGAGCCGCCGCCGGCCCCGAACCCGGCGAGCGCGGTGGACACCCCGAGGCGGCGCAGCGCGGCGAGCCGGCGGCCGAGTTCGTCGGCCAGCGCGTCCGGGCCGGTCCGGGCCACCTCGACGACCAGCAGTCCGGGCGGCAGTCCGGTGTCGCGCAGCGCGCCGGCCAGCGTCTCGTAGGTGCCGGGGGCGCAGATCCGTTCGGCGGCGAGCCGGACGGTGACCGGGACGGGCGGGGCGGCGGGGCCGTCGGCGCGGCGGCGGGCGGCGGCGGCGACGGCCTCGGTGAGCAGCCAGCGGGTGAAGCGGGTGGCGGCGTCGCCGGAGTCGGCGGTGCGCAGGAACTCGGCGGGGGTGAGCAGCAGTCCGCCGGCCGAGCGCCAACGGGCCTGGGCCTCGACGCCGGTGAGCCGGCCGCCGGCGAGTTCGACCACGGGCTGGTGGAGCAGGGTGAAGGCGCCCTCCCGGACGGCGGCCCGCAGCCGTTCCTCCAGTTCGCCGCGGCGGTCGATCTCGGCCCGCATCGCCGGGGTGTAGAGCACCACCCGGCCCTTGCCGCGGGACTTGGCCTGGTACATCGCCAGGTCGGCGTCGCGCAGCAGTTCGTCGGCGGCGGCCCCGGCGGCTTCGGGCCCGGTGGGTTCCGGCCCGGCGGCGGGTCCGGCGGCGGGGTCCGGCCCGGCGGCGGGTCCGGCGGGTTCGGGCCCGGCGGATTCAGCGGGGGCGGCGAGGGCGGGTTCGGGCACCGGCGGCGGGGTGTCGGGGCCGAAGGCGATGCCGATGGAGGCGGCGACGCCGAGTTCGGCGCCGCCGATCCAGTACGGCTCGGAGAGCGCGCCGCGGATCCGCTCGGCCAGGTCGCGGACCTGCGGGTGGCCGAGCCGGCCGCGGACCAGGACGGCGAACTCGTCGCCGCCGAACCGGGCCACGGTGTCCTCGCTGCGGACGGCGGCCTGCAGCCGGCGGGCGGCCTGCACCAGCAGTTCGTCGCCGACCTGGTGCCCGGCGGTGTCGTTGACCGCCTTGAAGCCGTCCAGGTCGAGGAAGAGCACGGCGACGGTGGTGCCGGCCGGGCCCCGCGCGGAGAGCGCGGCCCGGACCCGGTGGGCGAAGAGGGCGCGGTTGGGCAGGTCGGTGAGCGGGTCGTGGAACGCGTTGTGCTGCAACTGGGCCTGCAGGCGGACGCGTTCGGTGATGTCCCGGCTGTTGAGGATCAGGCCGTCGCGGTAGGGGTTGACGGTGGACTCGACGTGCAGCCAGTCCCCCTCGCCGGAGCGGATCCGGCACTCGACCCGGGCCGAGGGCTCGCCGTTGCTGAACCGGGCGCCCCTGGTGCGGGCCAGGATCCGGCGGACCTCGGCCAGCACCCGGTCGACGTCCTCGGGGTGGACCAGGTTGAGCAGGTTGCCGCCGACCAGGTCCTCCGGGTCCCGGTTGTAGACCCGCAGCGCGGCGGGGCTGACGTAGGACAGCGCCCCGGACGGCCCGGCGATCATGATGACGTCGCTGGAGCCCTGCACCAGGGAGCGGAAGTGCGCCTCCTTGGTGGCGAGTTCCTGCGCCAGCGAGAGGTTGTCCAGCAGCATCACGCCCTGCCGGACGATCAGCGCCAGGCCCACCGTGCTGGCGGCGGCCAGCATCACCCGGTCCAGCGGACGGCCGCCGAGCGCGTTGTAGAGGATGCCGGCGGTGCAGACCGCGGCGGCCGCGTACGGGGTGAGCGCGCTGAACGTGGACGCCACCCGGCGGCGCGGCGAGCCCTGCGCGGAGGGGTGCTCGCGGGACGGGCGGCGGGCGTGCTGCCAGGGGGCCCAGGCGAGCAGCAGCGAACCGGCGAACCAGCCCGCGTCCAGCAGTTCGCCGGAGTGGTAGTCGCTGTGGAACTGCGGGGTGGTGAACAGCGCGTCGCAGACCACCGTCAGCGCCAGGCCGATCATCGCGGTGTGCACGGCGGCCCGGTTGCCGTCCCGGCCCCGGAAGCGCAGGCCGACCACCAGGCTGACCAGCAGGATGTCCAGCACCGGGTAGCCGAGGGCGAGGGCCAGCTTGAGCGGGTCGTCGCCGTCCCCGGCCGCGACCCGGCCCAGCGCCAGGCTCCAGCTGAGCGTGAACAGCGAGCCGGCCACCAGCCAGCCGTCCAGCAGCAGGCAGAGCCAGCCCGCCGGGGTGTGCGGACGCTGGGCCAGCACCAGCAGGCCGGTGATGGCCAGCGGGGCGAACAGCAGGAAGGCGTAGTCCGCGAAGGAGTCCTGGGGCAGCGACTGCCGGAGCACCACCTCGTACCAGCCCCAGGCGCCGTTGCCGAAAGCGACCATGGCCGAGGAGAGGCCGAACAGCAGCCAGGCCGGGCGGGTGTGGCCCCCCACCGCGATGCCGTGCGCCAGACAGGACAGGGCGGCCGCGAGGGCCGCCCCGGCGAGACCGAAGTCCCCCATCACCAGCGCGAGTTCACTCGAACCCCAGCCGACCGCGGCGCCCGCGGCGTACCCGGCGCAGAGCACCGCGAGCAGGACGGCGGTGACCCGGCGGCGCGGGGCTCGGGCAGGCGGCACCGACTCGGTGGAGTTCAATCGACATCTCCCCCTCCGGCCAACGGCCGTACCGGTCTTCCCGCTTCGGACCCTACACCACTTCCGTCACGCACTGGCACGCACGCTCAACTTAGAGTAATGAACCGCAGGTGGCGCGAAGCGGGTTGGGGCCGGGATCGCCCGTTCGGCTCAGACCGGGACGGGGCGGGACGGGGCGGGACGCGGCCCGGGGGCGGCGGGGGTGGCGGCGGGACGGACCGGGTCAGCCTCCGGCCGTGGCGGCGGACAGCACGGACGTCCCGGCCACCGTCAGCTCGGTGCCGTGCCGGAAGTCGGCGTCCGGACCGGGGCGGCCGACCGAGGCGAGCACCTCGCCCAGCACCGGGTACTCGCCGGGGGCCAGCGCAGCCGCCTCCCCCCGGCCGCCGAACCCCCCCGCCCCACACCCCAGACGCCGCGCGCAGCGCCCCCCGGCCCCCGCCCCCGACCCGTCAGACCCCCTCCCCCTCCGGGAACAACCGCAGCCGGTGGGCCAGCGCCGCCGCCTCCCCCCGGCCGCCGACCGCGAGCTTGGCCAGGATGTTGGAGACGTGCACGCTGGCGGTCTTCGGCGAGATGAAGAGCTGTTCGGCGATCTGCCGGTTGCTGCGGCCGAGGGCGAGCTGGCGCAGGACGTCCCGTTCGCGCGGGGTGAGGCCGAGCCCGTCGCCGGAACCGTTCGCGGGGGCGTCCCGCTGCCCGAGGCCGAGTCGTTCGGCGAGCAGTTCGGCGTCCCGGCGGGTGCTGAGGTCGTCGCGCCGGCGGGCGAGTTCGGCGGCTTCGCGGAGGTGTTCGGCGGCTTCGTCGCGTGCTCCGGCCGCGGCGGCGTCCTCCGCGGCGCGCAGCAGGGCGTGCGAGAGCGGTCCGGGCAGGGCGGCGGCGCGCAGTTCGGTGACGGCGGTGCGCCGGTGTTCGGTGGTGGGTCGGCCGGCGGCGCGGGCGAGTTCGCCGGCGAGCAGGGCGGCCCAGCCGCGTTGGAGGGCGCAGCGGGCGGCGAGTCCTTCGGCGAGGCGGCCGATCCGGGCGAGGGCGGCTTCGCCGTCGGGGGTGCGCGGGTGCTGGTCGGCTTCGGCTTCGGCGGCGTGGGTGAGCAGCGGGAGGAGGTGGCCGTCCTGGCCGGTGAGGGCGGTGCCGTCGAGTGCTTCGGCGAGCCGGGCGCGGGCCTGGTCGGGGCGGCCGCGGCGGACGGCGACCCGGACGCCGAGGGCGGCGGTGGGCAGGACGTGCTGGGGTTGGGCGCCGTTGCCGCCGCTGGCGTGGGCGGCGGCCCAGTGGGTTTCGGCTTCGTCGGTGTCGCCGCGGAGCAGGGCGAGTTCGCCGCGCAGGCGGTCCATGAATTCGCCGTGGGTGTCGGCTTCGGGCTTGTCGTCCCAGTCGGCGAGGACGGCGGCGGCTTCCCGGGTGCGGCCGGCGGCGAGGAGGGCTTCGGCGAGGTTTCCGGTGAGGATGGGGCCGGTGTTGAGCAGGAGTCCGCTGCGGCGGGCGGCGTCGAGGCCGGTGCGGGCGGCGGTGACGGCTTCTTCGGCGCGGCCGTAGGAGAGCAGCAGGCTGGCGAGGTTGTTGAGGCCGCGGGTGTGGACGTCGTCGTTGCCGAGCGGGCGGGCCTGTTCGACGGCTTCGGCGAGCAGGGCGAGGGCGCGTTCGCCGTCGTCGAAGTCGCCGAGGAGTCCGGCGAGGGTGACCCGGGCGTGCACTTCGATGGAGGGGGCGCCGGCCTGCCGGGCGATGTCGGCGGCGCGTTCGGCGGCGGCGACGGCGGCGGGGCCGGGGTTGCGGAGCAGTCCGTGGGCGGCTTCCAGGGCGAGGGCCTCGGCCTGGACGGCGGACGGGCCGAGGTCCTGCACCAGCCGGTGCGCGTACTGGATCTCCTCCAGGCCGCCGCCGCGCTTGAGCTGGTCGAGCATCTTGGCGCGCTGGAGCCGGAACCAGGCGGCGCGCAGCGGGTTGCGGTGCTCGTCGACCAGGCCGAGGGCGCGGCGGGCCAGGCTCTGGCCGCGGTCGCGGTCGCCGGCCCGGCGGGCGGCGTCGACGGCTTCGGCGAGCACGTCGACGAGTTGGAGGCGGTCGCAGCCGTCGTGGTCGCCGTCCGCGCAGCCGCAGGGCGGGTAGGTGTCGGCCCGGTCGTGGGGGCGCGGGGTGGTGGCGAGGGTCTGTTCGGAGACGGCGTCCCAGAGTTCGAGGGCGCGTTCGAGCATCTTGAGCTGTTCGGCGAAGGCGTTGCGGCGGCGGGCGCCCCGGGCGGCGTCGAGGGCGGCGGGCAGGGCGCGGGCGGGCTGGTGGGCGCGGTACCAGTAGTCGGCGAGCCGGGCGGTGCGCTGTTCGGCCCGGACGAGTTCGGGGTCGGCCTCCAGGACGGTGGCGAACCGCCGGTTGATGGCCTGGCGTTCGCCGGGCAGCAGGTCGTCGGAGACGGCTTCGCGGACGAGGGCGTGCCGGAACCGGTAGCCCTCGCCGTCGGTGTCGGGGCGCAGGATGTTGGCGCCGACGGCGGTGCGCAGCCCGGAGATCAGCGCGTCCTCCCCGGCGGGGCCGTGGCCGTGGCCGCTCTCGGCGACGACGGCGGCGAGCAGGGCGTGTTCGATCCGGGAGCCGCCCTCGGCGGCGATCCGGACGATCCGCTGGGTCTCCTCGGGGAGCGCCTCGACCCGGACCAGCAGGATGTCGCGCAGGGATTCGGTGACGCAGGCCAGGCAGCCGTTGCGGTAGGCGGTGGCGAGTTCCTCGACGAAGAACGGGTTGCCCTCGGAGCGGCGGTGGATCCGGTCCACCACGTCCCGTCCGGGGGTCTCGGGGCCGAGGATCCCGGCGAGTTGGGCGGCCACCTCGGGCCGGTCGAGGCGTTCGAGTTCGAGCCGCTGGACGGTGCGCAGCCGTTCGAGTTCGGCCAGGAAGGGGCGCAGCGGGTGGCGGCGGTGCAGGTCGTCGGTGCGGTAGGTGGCGACGATCAGCACCCGGGAGCGGTGCAGGGTGCGGACCAGGTAGGCGAGCAGTTCCCGGGTGGAGCGGTCGGACCAGTGCAGGTCCTCGACGGCGAGGACCAGCGTCCGGCCCTCGGTCAGCCGCTCGAACAGCCGGGCGGTGTGCTCGAACAGCCGGGCCCGGCCGTACTCGTCGTTGCCCTCGCCGTCGGCCTCCCCGAAGTCCGGCAGCAGCCGGGCCAGCCGGCCCTCCAACCCGGCGGCGGCGGCGTCCAGTTCGGGCCCGAGCCGGCGGTGCAGGCGGCGCAGCGCGGCCGACAGCGGCCCGTACGGGAGGCCCTCGGCGCCGACCTCCAGGCAGGCGCCGAGCGCGGTCACCGCCCCGGCCGCCTCGGCCCGCGCCAGGAACTCCTCGACCAGCCGGGTCTTGCCGACCCCGGCCTCCCCGCCGACCAGCACGGCCTGCGGCTCCCCCGCCCCCGCCCGGTCCAGTCCCGCGGTGAGCAGGCCGGTCTCCCGGCCGCGTCCGACGAACACCGGGCTGACTGTCTGCTCCATGTCCGCGAGCATGCCACAGGGCCCGGACCCCACCGAACGGTTATCCCGAGCGGTGGACGGCCCGGCCCCGCCGGTCATCCCGCGCAGCCCGCCGCGGCCCCCGGACGGCCCTGCTCCGCGACCGGCCCGGTGCGCGGCGCGGCCTCCCGCCGGACCAGCCGCGCCAGCCGCTCGACCAGCCCGGTCCGCCCGCCGGCCGCCTCGCGGGCCAGCCGCTCGGCGGCGGCCCGGCTGTGCAGTTCGCGTTCCCGCACCTTGAACAACTCGTACTCGTACACGGTGACTTCCCCTCGTTGCGTGCTGTGTCCAGCCTCCGCCCCCAGGGGGGTGCGCCACATCGGGAGCCTGCCCGATCTCCGCGGGCCACCGGCCGCGAAAACGGCGGTGCCCGCCCCCGGCGGGGGACGGGCACCGTGCTCGGCGGGGCCTAAGGAGCCTCCTTAGGCCCCGCCGTACCGCCTTAGGAACCTCAGGCGAGCTTCTCCAGGCTGGACCCGATGGTCCTTACGCGGCAAGCCGCTCCAGGATCAGGTCCTTGACCTTCGCCGCGTCGGCCTGCCCGCGGGTGGTCTTCATGACCGCGCCGACCAGCGCGCCCACCGCCTGCACCTTGCCGTCGCGGATCTTCGCGGCGACGTCCGGGTTGTCGGCGATGGCCTGGTCGACGGCCGCGCCGAGCGCGGAGTCGTCCGAGACGACGGCCAGGCCGCGCTCGGCGACCACGTCGTCCGGCTCGCCCTCGCCCGCGAGGACGCCCTCGATGACCTGGCGGGCCAGCTTGTCGTTGAGCTTGCCCTCGGCGACCAGCGCGCACACCCGGGCCACCTGGGCCGGGGTGATCGGCTGCTCGGACAGCTCGGTGCCGGTCTCGTTGGCGCGCCGCGCCAGCTCGCCCATCCACCACTTGCGGGCCTGGTCGGCGGGGGCGCCGGCCGCGATGGTCTCCGAGATCGGCTCCACCGCACCGGCGTTGAGCACCGACTGCATGTCCTTGTCGGTCAGGCCCCACTCGGCCTGCAGCCGGGCCCGGCGGACCCGGGGCAGCTCGGGCAGCGCGGCCCGCAGCTCCTCGACCCACTCCCGGGCCGGGGCGACCGGCACCAGGTCGGGCTCGGGGAAGTACCGGTAGTCCTCGGCGTTGTCCTTGATCCGGCCGGCCGTGGTGGAGCCGTCCTCCTCGTGGAAGTGCCGGGTCTCCTGGACGATGGTGCCGCCGTCGGTGAGCACGGTGGCGTGCCGCTGGATCTCGAACCGGGCGGCCCGCTCGACGCTGCGCAGCGAGTTGACGTTCTTGGTCTCGCTGCGGGTGCCGAAGGTCTCGGTGCCGTTGGGACGCAGCGACAGGTTGACGTCGCAGCGCATCTGGCCCTTGTCCATCCGGGCCTCGGAGACGCCCAGCGCCTTGATCAGCTCGCGCAGTTCGGCGACGTACGCCTTGGCGACCTCGGGGGCGCGGTGGCCCGCGCCCTCGATCGGCTTGGTGACGATCTCGATCAGCGGGATGCCGGCCCGGTTGTAGTCCAGCAGCGAGTACTCCGCGCCGTGGATGCGGCCGGTGGCGCCGCCGACGTGGGTGGACTTGCCGGTGTCCTCCTCCATGTGGGCGCGCTCGATCTCGACCCGGAAGACCTCGCCGTCCTCCAGCTGCACGTCGAGGTAGCCGTTGAAGGCGATCGGCTCGTCGTACTGGCTGGTCTGGAAGTTCTTCGGCATGTCCGGGTAGAAGTAGTTCTTCCGGGCGAACCGGCACCACTCGGCGATCTCGCAGTTCAGCGCGAGGCCGATCCGCACCGCCGACTCGACGCCGACCGCGTTGACCACCGGCAGCGACCCGGGCAGCCCCAGGCAGGTCGGGCAGGTCTGCGAGTTCGGCTCCGCGCCCAGCTCGGTCGAGCAGCCGCAGAACATCTTGGTCTTGGTACCCAGCTCGACGTGGACCTCAAGGCCCATCACCGGGTCGTACGAGGCGAGAGCCTCCTCGTAGGAGACCAGGCTCATGACGCTCACAGCGTCCCTTCTTCCATCATGGGTGTTCAGCCGAGCAGGACGTCGTCGTCGCCGAGACGCTTGAGCTCGCGGACGAGGAGCGCGGTGCCGGTGACCAGGGCGGCGGCGCCGACCAGGGCGTTGACCAGCTTGAGGGTGTCGTTGTCGGCGCGCGCGGTGCGGGCCTCCTTGACGATGGAGATCGCGCCGAAGGCGCTGGTGCCGATGGACAGCCACAGACCGGGCTTCGAGTGCTTCCAGCCCTTGGCCTTCTCGATCTTGCTCACAGTGCCGGTGCCTCCTCCAGCAGGGCGTGGCCCCACTTGTCGTTGAGCGCGGCCTCGACGGCGCCGCCCACGCGGTAGAGGCGGTCGTCCGCCATCGCGGGGGCGATGATCTGCAGGCCGACCGGGAGATTGTCCTCCGGGGCGAGCCCGCAGGGCAGCGACATGGCCGCGTTGCCCGCCAGGTTCGAGGGAATGGTGCACAGGTCGGCGAGGTACATCGCCAGCGGGTCGTCTGCCCGCTCGCCGAGCGGGAATGCCGTCGTGGGGGTGGTCGGGGAGACCAGCACGTCCACGCCGGCGAAGGCGGCGTCGAAGTCCCGCGAGATCAGGGTGCGGACCTTCTGCGCCGAGCCGTAGTAGGCGTCGTAGTAGCCGGAGGACAGCGCGTAGGTGCCGAGGATGATGCGGCGCTTGACCTCGGCGCCGAAGCCGGCCTCGCGGGTGAGCGCGGTGACCTGCTCGGCGGAGCGGGTGCCGTCGTCGCCGACCCGCAGGCCGTAGCGCATGGCGTCGAACCGGGCGAGGTTCGAGGACGCCTCGGACGGGGCGATCAGGTAGTACGCGGGCATCGCCAGCGTGAAGGACGGGCAGGAGACCTCGACGACCTCGGCGCCCAGTTCGCGCAGCAGCTCGACGGACTCCTCGAAGCGCTGCATGACGCCGGCCTGGTAGCCCTCGCCGGCGAACTCCTTGACCACGCCGATCCGCATGCCGCGCACGTCGCGCATCTTCGCGGCGGCGACCACGGCGGGGACCGGCGCGTCGATGGAGGTGGAGTCCAGCGGGTCGTACCCGGCGATGGCCTCGTGCAGCAGCGCCGTGTCGAGCACGGTGCGGGCGCACGGGCCGCCCTGGTCGAGCGAGGAGGAGAAGGCGACCAGGCCGTAGCGGGACACCGAGCCGTAGGTGGGCTTGACGCCGACGGTGCCGGTGACGGCGCCGGGCTGGCGGATCGAGCCGCCGGTGTCGGTGCCGATGGCGAGCGGGGCCTCGAAGGCGGCCAGCGCGGCCGCCGAGCCGCCGCCGGAGCCGCCGGGGATCCGGGTGAGGTCCCACGGGTTGCCGGTGGGGCCGTACGCGGAGTTCTCGGTGGAGGAGCCCATCGCGAACTCGTCCATGTTGGTCTTGCCGAGGATGACGACGTCGGCGTCCTTCAGACGCTTCGTCAGGGTCGCGTCGTACGGCGGGACCCAGCCCTCCAGGATCTTCGACCCGCAGGTGGTCGGCATGCCCCGGGTGGTGAAGACGTCCTTGAGCGCGAGCGGCACGCCCGCGAGCGGGCCCAGCTCGGCGCCGGAGGCGCGCTTGGCGTCGACGGCGCGGGCGGCGGCCAGCGCGCCCTCGTGGTCGACGTGCAGGAAGGCGTTGACCTTCTTGTCGACGGCGTCGATCCGGTCCAGGTGGGCCTGGGCGACCTCGACGGCCGTGACCTCGCCCTTGGCGATGGCGCCGGCCGTCTCGGCCGCCGTGTACTTGATCAGTTCGGTCATCTCGGTCAGTCCTCCCCGAGGATCTGCGGCACGCGGAAACGCTGGTCCTCGCTCGCCGGGGCGCCGGAGAGCGCCTGCTCCGGGGTCAGCGACGGCCGCACCTCGTCCGCCCGCAGCACGTTGGTGAGCGGGAGCGGGTGGGAGGTCGGCGGGACGTCCTGCCCCGCGACCTCGGAAACGCGGGCGACCGCGCCGATGATCACGTCGAGCTGCTCGGCGAAGTGGTCCAACTCCTCCGCCTGCAACTCCAGACGCGACAGCCGGGCGAGGTGGGCGACCTCCTCGCGCGTGATGCCAGGCATGCAGCGATCCTCAAGGGTGAGTTCTGGTGGACCGGGCTGCCCCCTGGGCACACCCGTCCTTTCGGTCCTAAGGGGCCATCCTATGGGCAGACGCGGGAGGGCCGTCCTGGGACGGCTCCCAGGACGGCCCTCCCGCCCGCCCGGTCAGCGCGGCAGCGACTCCACCGGCGGCGCGTCGTTGCGGCGCACCAGCAGCCAGGCGGTGGCCTGGTCGGCGGGCAGCGCCGCGGAGACCAGCCAGCCCTGGACGGCGTCGACGCCCATGTCCTGCAGCCGCTCCCAGGTCTCGTCGTCCTCGACGCCCTCGGCGACCACGGTCAGGCCCAGCGAGTGGGCGAGCTCCACGGAGCAGCGGACCACGGCGGCGTCGTGGTCGTCGGCGACCATCCGGGAGACGAAGGAGCGGTCGATCTTGAGTTCGCCGACCGGGAGGCTGCGCAGCCGCACCAGCGAGGAGTGGCCGGTGCCGAAGTCGTCCAGGGACATCCGGACGCCGTAGCGGCGCAGTTCGGCCAGGGTGTCGGCGGCCCGCCGGCTGTCGTCGAGCAGCAGCCGTTCGGTGATCTCCAGTTGGAGGGCGGCGGCCGGGACCTGGTGCCGGGCGAGGTGTCCGGCGACCCGGGCGGCGAAGCCGGGGTTGAGGACGTCGCGCGGCGAGACGTTGACGGCGACGGGCACCATCAGGCCCTGGTTGCGCCAGCGGGCGATCTGCCCGACGGCGCTCTCCAGCACGTAGTCGGTGAGCCGGGGCATCAGCCCGGAGGACTCGGCGAGCGCGATGAACTCGTCCGGCGCCACCCGCCCCTGCCCGGCCCGGTCCCAGCGGACCAGCGCCTCCAGGCCGACGACGCTGCCGTCGAAGGCGACCTTGGGCTGGTAGTGCAGCTGGACCTCGTTCATCTCGATGGCCCGCCGCAGGTCGCCGAGCAGGCCGATCCGGTACGGGGTGTCGAGGTCGCGGGCCTCGTCGTAGCGCTCGACGCCGCTGCGGCTGTGCTGGGCGTGGCCCATCGCCACGTCGGCCCGGCGCAGAAGCGATTCTGCATCCTCGGCGTTGGCCGGGTAGGCGCAGACGCCGGCGCTGGCCTCCAGGACGAGCAGCAGGCCGTCCAGCCGGATCGGCGCGGCGAGTTCGGCGATCAGCGCCTTCGCGGTCCGCTCCAGCACCTCGGTGCTGCCCACCCCCGGCAGCAGCACGGCGAACTCGTCGCCGCCCATCCGGGCCACCACCGGGCGCTCGCCGCGCCGCACCGGCGGGGGCAGCGCGGCGCCGTCCTCGTCCTCCCTGGGGTGGCCGGTGCCGGTGCGCAGGGCGCGGTGCAGCCGGCGGGCGATGTGCACCAGCAGCCGGTCGCCGGCGGTGTGGCCGAGGGCGTCGTTGAGGGAGCGGAAGCGGTCCAGGTCGAGCAGGATCAGGCCGACCCCGTGGCCGGGTCCGTCCCGGTGGCCGGGTTCGTCCCGGTGCCTGGCCAGCGCCTCCTGGGTGGCGATCAGCAGGGCCTGCCGGTTGGGCAGGTCGGTGAGCGGGTCGGTGAGCTGGTCGCGCGCCCGGTCGCGGGCGATCCGCCAGGCGGCGACCAGCACCGCCAGGGGAACCGAGAACAGCGGCAGCAGTTCGGGTTCGTACCGGTACACCAGGACGGCCAGCGGGATGAGCGGCGCGGCTCCGGCCAGCAGCACGCCGAGCAGCAGGACCGCCCCTGCCACCCCCTGCGGCGGGCGTGTGGGCGCGCCGCCGGTCGTACGATCCATAAGCCCAGTCCTCCGTCGGGCCCGCCCCCCGGCGGGGCCGCCTCACGGTGAGGCACCCCTCTCCGCAGAGGTGCCGGTGGACGTCAGACGAGGTCGTGTCCCCGGGGCCGCGGCGGAAGACCGTTGCCACACACTCCTGCTGACAGTTCGTAGCGCCCAGGGTAAGCCGGGGTGCCCCACCTGGGCGCACTTTCGGGCCAGCTCTGAGTGCAACGTCATATCCGCGCGTTGTTCAGTGACACAATGCCCGATTTCCTTCTCGAACACCCGACTGACGCGGCATCAGGACGATAACGACGCGTCAGGAAACCTTCTTCTCCGCCCCTTCTCCGACATTTTCCCCCACCTGGTCCGCTTCGTTCGCACCGGACCCGCCGCCCAGCGGAGCCGCCGCCTCCGCTCCCCCGGCGGCGCCCGCCTCCTCCTGCGCGCCCTTTCCGGGCACCTCCGCGGGGGTTTCCATCGGCTCCAGCCCGAGGTGCGCCCGGGCCGCGTCCGCGCCCCGCTCCAGCAGGACGGCGAAGCCCTCGTCGTCCAGCACCGGGACGCCCAGCTGCAGCGCCTTGTCGTGCTTGGAGCCGGGATTGTCGCCGACCACCACGAAGTGGGTCTTCTTCGACACCGAACCGGTGACCTTGGCGCCGCGCGAGGTCAGCGCCTCCTTGGCGCCGTCCCGGGTGTGCCCGGCGAGGGTGCCGGTGACCACCACGGTCAGGCCCTCCAGCGGGCGCTCGCCCTGCTCCTCGGCGCCCTCCTCGGTGAAGACCACCCCGGCGGCGCGCCACTTCTCCAGCACCTCGCGGTGCCAGTCCTCGGCGTACCACTCCTTGACGGCCCGGGCGATGGTCGGGCCGACGCCCTCGACGGCGGCCAGCTCGGTCTCGTCGGCGGCGAACACCCGGTCCAGGTCGCGGAACTCGCGGGTCAGCGCTTGGGCGGCGACCGGGCCGACGTGCCGGATCGACAGGCCGTTCAGGAAGCGCCACAGCGGGCGCTCCTTGGCCTTGGCCAGGTTCTCCAGCAGGACGCCGGTGTTCTTCTTCGGCGCGCCCGCGTTGTTGGCGAAGAAGAACACCTCCTTCTCCCGGCCGGTCCGCTCGTCCGGCTTGGGCATGCCGGTCTTCGGGTCGCGCACCAGCACCTTGATCGGGAGCAGCTGCTCCTCGGTCAGGCCGAAGAGGTCGCCCTCGTCGCGCACCGGCGGCTCGACCGGCGGCAGCGGCTGGGTGAGCGCGGTGGCGGCGACGTAGCCGAGGCCCTCGACGTCGAGGCACTGGCGGCCGCCGAGGAAGGCGATCCGCTCGCGGATCTGGGCCGGGCAGTGCTGGGCGTTGGGGCAGCGCAGGTCGATGTCGCCCTCGGACATCGGGCGCAGCCCGCTGCCGCACTCCGGGCACTGCGCGGGCATCACGAACTCCCGCTCGGTGTCGTCCCGCAGGTCGTAGACCGGGCCGAGGATCTCCGGGATCACGTCACCCGCCTTGCGCAGCACGACGGTGTCGCCGATCAGCACGTCCTTGGCCTTGACCACCTGCTGGTTGTGCAGGGTGGCGTACTGCACCATCGAGCCGGCCACCTTCACCGGCTCGGCCAGCACCGCGTACGGGGTGGCCCGGCCGGTGCGGCCGATGCCGATCTCGATGGCGGCGAGCTTGCCGGTGACCTCCTCCGGCGGGTACTTCCAGGCGATCGCCCAGCGCGGCGACTTGGAGGTGGCGCCGAGCCGGCCCTGCAGGGCGATCTCGTCGACCTTGACCACCACGCCGTCGATCTCGTGCTCGACCGAGTGCCGCTGCTCGCCGAAGTGCTTGACGAACGCCCGCACCTCGTCCAGCGTGCCGACCACCTTGTTGTGCTTGGCGGTGGGCAGCCCCCAGTCGTGCAGCAGCTGGTAGGCGTGCGACTGGCAGTCGATGTCGAAGCCCCGCCGGGCGCCGATGCCGTGCACCACCATCCGCAGCGGGCGGGCGGCGGTGACCAGCGGGTCCTTCTGCCGCAGCGACCCGGCGGCGGCGTTGCGCGGGTTCATGAACAGCCGGATCATCGCCCGGGGCCGCTTGCCCTCCTTGGCGCGCTCCTCGTTCTCCTGCCGGCGGCGCTCGTTCTCCGCCGCGAAGGAGGCGTTCAGCGCGTCGAACTCCTCGGTGGGGAAGTAGACCTCGCCGCGGATCTCGACCAGCTCCGGCAGGTCCTCGCCGTGCAGCCGGTGCGGGATCTCGGCGATGGTGCGGACGTTGGGGGTGATGTCCTCGCCGACCCGGCCGTCGCCGCGGGTGGCGGCCTGCACCAGCACGCCGTGCTCGTACGTCAGGTTGACGGCCAGGCCGTCGACCTTCAGCTCGCACAGGTAGTGGTAGTCGATGCCGGACAGCTCGGTGGCGACCCGCTCGGCCCAGGCGGCCAGCTCCTCGTCGTCCATCGCGTTGTCCAGGCTGAGCAGCCGCTCCCGGTGCTCGACCGGGGCGAACAGCACGGTCGGGGCGCCGCCGACCTTCTGGGTGGGCGAGTCGGGCGTCACCAGCGCCGGGTGCGCGGCCTCCAGGGCCTCCAGTTCGCGCATCAGGGCGTCGAACTCGGCGTCGGTGACGACCGGGGCGTCCTGCTCGTAGTACCGGGCGCGGTGCTCCTCGATCTCGGTCGCCAGCTCGGCGTGCCGCGTCCGCACCTCCGCCGGGATCTCCTCCCAGCCCTCCACAGCCGCCACCGTGCCGTCCTCCTCGTCTCGCTACTCCGGGTTGTCCACCAGGCTCCGGGCGGCGCGGACCGCGGTGGCCAGCGCCCGCCGCGCGTACGCCGGGGAGGCCCCCGCCAGCCCGCACGTCGGCGTCACCACCACTCGGCGGCCCAGCAGTTCGGGGGCCAGACCGAGCCTGCGCCACAGCGTCCTGACACCCTGGACACTACCGGCCGGGTCCGACCTTTCGACGTCGGTGGACGGCACCACACCGGCGAGGAGCAGCGTGCCGCCCTCGACCGCCTCGCCCAGGTCGTCGTCGTCGCGCTCGGTCAGCAGGCCGAAGTCCAGGCTGATCCCGGCGGCGCCGGCCCGGCGCAGCAGCGGGATCGGCACCCCGGGCGCGCAACTGTGCACCAGGACGGGCGCGTCCAGGCCGCGGATCAGCTCGCGCAGGGCGTGCTCGGCGAGTTGGCGGTCGACCGCGCGCAGCCGCTGGAAGCCGCTGGCGGTCTTCACCGATCCGGCGAGGACGGCGGGCAGCAGCGGCTCGTCGAGCTGCAGGACGACGGTGGCGCCGGGGACCCGGCGGCGGACGTCGGCGAGGTGGCGGCGCAGGCCCTCGGTGAGCGAGCCGGCGATGTCCCGGCAGGCGCCGGGGTCGCTGAGCGCCTTCTCGCCGTGCCGCAGTTCGATCGAGCCGGCCAGCGTCCACGGCCCGACGGCCTGCACCTTGAGCAGGCCGGTGTAGCCCTGGGTGTGCTCCTCCAGGACGTCGAGGTCCTCGCCGAGCCAGGACACCGCCCGCTTGGTGTCCCGCCCGGGGTGGTCGGTGAAGCGCCAGCCGCTGGGCTCGGTCTGCACGAACAGCTCGGTCAGCAGTCCGGCGCCGCGCCCGATCATGTCGGCGCCCGGCCCGCGCCCGGGCAGTTCGGGCAGGTGCGGCAGCTGCTCCAGCTCGGCCATCACGCCGCGGGCCATGTCCCGGGCGTCCCCGCCGGGCATCGATCCGACTCCGGTCGCCGCACCGGACAGCTCCGCGAAAACGTCCACGTCAGTCACGGGGAGAGCCTACGAGGCGCGCGGGGGGCGCGGGAAACGACCCGCGCCCCCCGGCGTCCCGGCTACCTGCCGGGCCGGACGGTGATCTCGGTGATCTCGGCGTCCCGCGGCAGGTCGATCGCGGTGAGGACGGCGGTGGCCACCGACTCCGGCGCGATCCAGCGCTCCGGGTCGTACGCCAGGCCCTCCTGCTGGTGGACCTTCTGCTGCATCGGGGTGGCCGTCCGCCCCGGGTAGACGCTGGTCACCCGGACGCCGTTGGCGTGCTCCTCCTGCCGCAGCGCGTCGGCCAGCGCGCGCACCGCGAACTTGCTGGCCGCGTACGAGCCCCAGGTCGGGTCGGCGCGCAGCCCGGCGCCGGAGTTGACGAACACCACGTGGCCGCGGGCCAGCCGCAGCGAGGGCAGCAGCAGCCGGGTGAGCTCGGCGGGCGCGACCGCGTTGACGTTGAGCTGGTGCTGCCACGCCTTGACCGGGGTCTCGGCGACCGTGCCGAGTTCGACCACCCCGGCGACGTGCAGCAGCGAGTCGAGTTCGACCGGCAGCGCCTGGTGCCCGAAGGCCCAGGAGAGCTTGGCCGGGTCGTCCAGGTCGCCGACCAGGGTCCGCGCGTCGGGGTAGCGCTCGCGCAGCTGGGCGGCCCGGCGCGCGTCGCGGACGAGCAGCCAGAGCTCCTCGCCGCGGGCGGTGAGCTTGTCGGCGACGACGGCGCCGATGCCGGAGCCGGCGCCGGTGATCAGGTGGACACCCAAGACGGTCTTCCTTACTGGGGCTGGTGTGCGGACAGGTGGGCGAGCGCCTCGGCCGGGGTCCGCGCGAAGGCCACCAGCTCGGCGAGCGGACGGGGCAGGAAGCCCTCGGCGTCCATCCGCTCCAGCTGGAGGCGCAGGCCGGTGTAGAAGCCCTCGCTGTCCAGGACCACCACCGGCTTGTCGTGCAGGCCGTGCTTCTTCAGCTCCAGCACCTCGGTGATCTCGTCCAGCGTGCCGATCCCGCCGACCAGCACCACCAGCGCGTCCCCGTGGGCCAGCAGCTCGGCCTTCCGGGTCGGCAGGTCCGGCATGGTCACCAGCTCGTCCGCGCCCTCGTACGCCTTGTGCCGCAGGAACTCCACCGAGATCCCGACCAGCCGCCCGCCGGCGGCCTTGACCCCGTCGGCGAGCTCGCCCATCAGCCCGGCGTGCGAGCCGCCCCACACCAGGGTGTGCCCGGCCTCGCCGAGCAGCCGGGCGAACTCGGCCGCCGGGGCGGTGTACTTGGCGTCGAGGGAGTTGGCGGAGCAGAAGACCGTGATGTTCATAGTGCCCCCAGTCCTACCACCGGCCCGTGTGCCCAGGTCAAACCGATTAGAGCAGCAGCCCCCAGTAGACGAACGCGGCCAGCAGCACGGCGGCGCTCGCCCAGGACAGGAACCGGCCCCACAGGTTGGTGAACTTCAGCGCCAGCCGAACGGCGATCGCCGCCGCCGGCAGCACCGACAGGCCCCAGCACACCACCGCGGGCATGCCCGGGAAGACCCCCACCCGCAGCAGCCACATCAGGATGGTCGAGGCGATGGCGATCGACCACACCGACTCGAAGACGTCGTCGGACCCGCCCTCGTTCCTGCCGTACCCCCCGCCCGGCATCGGCCCCGGGCTGTCGCTGATGACGTACGACCCGTCGCCCAGCTTGCGAACGTACCTGTCCTTCATCGGGATCCCCCTGTCCGCCGCCGCACCGGAGCGCCGATCCTAAGCGGAACCCCGCCCGCCCGGCAGCCCTCCGGCGCCCCCCCGGAAAACCCTTGGCCCACCGGGCTCCCGACCTGCCACCATGCCGCGCGTGACGATGGTGGACGAAGCATGGCGGCGGCTGACCGGCCGGATCGGCGAACCGGTGCTGGAGCAGCTGCGGCGGGCCGCCCGGAACGAGCCGACCACCTGGGGACTGTCGCTGTACCGCTGGGACAAGGGCATGGACCCGGCCGCGCCCGCCGCGCTGCCCTTCCTGGTCGCCCTGGTCCGCGAACCGGACCGACCGAACCGGGAAGAGCTGCTGAGCACCTTGCTGCACCTGGTCGGCGTCGGTCGGCAGGAAGCCGCCGAACGGATCGCACCCGGTTGGGCCGCCGCCTGGCGCGAGCACCGCACCACCCTGGAACCGCTGCTGGCCGACCCGGACCTGGAGGTCCGCCGAACGGCCCTGCACCTGACGGAGCGGGCCGCACCGCTGCTGGCGCGAATCCCCGAGGAGAGCGAACCCTGGTTCCGAGCAAAGCAGTTGATCCGTCTGGGCGAGGTGGCCGACCCGGCCGACGACGCGGCCCGCGCACTGCTCACCGACACCCTGCACGGCGCCGACGGCCCGGACGCCGCCGCCCACCGACTGGCCGCGCTGTGGGGGCTGGCCGCGCTGGACGCCGCCGAGCCGGAGCGCTGGGCCGACCAGTGGGTGGCGGCCGTCCTCGACCCGGCGGCGCCCGCCGCCGTCGAGCGGCTGTGGACCGAGCCCGACGACGACCACCCGGCGACACTGGGCCGGGAGATCATCTGGACCGGCCGCAGCCTGCCGCTGCGCCTCGCGGCGCACCTCACCGTCCGGCTGGCCCGAGCGGCCGCAGAGGCGGGCCGCCACGAACTGTGCGAGGCTGCGCTGGATGCCGGCTGGCACCCGCTGCTGGCTCTCCCGTCCACCGGCCCGCTCTGGCCCGCTACCGCCGGCGCGCTGCTGTCCTCGCCCGCACCAGAGGTCCGGCACCGGGCAGCGGCCACCCTCGCCGTACTGGGTCGTGCGGCCGCCCCGTACGCCGACGCGCTGCACGCCCGGCTGGCGGACACCGGCGGCGACGAGTTCCTCGACGGCAGCATCGGCGACCAGGCGCGCTGGGCGCTGGCCCGGATCGGCGACCCGCGCGTCCTGTCCGACCTGGTGGAGCGGCTACGTGAGCTGGAGCGGGAGAACGGCCGGAGCTACGTCACCGGCGACCCGCGCCGCCCCGAACCGTACGACGCGCTGCTCCCGCTGCACGAGCACGCGGTGGTGCTGCGCCCGCAGGTCGCGGAGTGGGCCCGGGAGAGCGAGTCGCACGCCTGGCCGGACCACCACCCGGGCATCCGGCTGCTGGCGGCCTGGGACGGCACGGCCGGCGGCCCGAAGCCGCCCGCCGACCCGGAGGCGGCGGCACGTGGACTGCTCCGGGTGCCGCCGGCCTGGCGGTACAAGGAGGACCGGAACCCGTACCTGGCCGCCGTCTCGGCCGTCGCCGTGCTGTCCCGACGCGGCCCGCTCTCCCCAGGGGTCCGGGCCGCCGTGGAGCACGCGCTGTCCCTGGACCGCCGGCTCTCCCCGCTGCACGACTACCGGGCGGTCCTGGACGACGAGCGGCTGCGCGAGGTCCTGCGCAGCGCCCTGGACGGCGAGGCGGTCGTGATGCCGCCGCTGTCGCACTGGAAGCAGGCCGACTTCGAGTGAGGTGCCCTAGTGCCGCGTCAGGCAGCCTTCGCCCGTCGCGACTCCCCCAGCCCCAGGGGGGGCTGGGAGGTGCCCCCTCGGCACGCCCTCTCGCCGCACCGGCCGAAAACCCAAGTACATCCAGTACGAGGGCTTCCGGCCGGCACGCCGAGAGAACGCACCGGACGCCGCTCCTTCACGGCAAAGGCTGCCTGACGCGGCACTAGACCGCGACGGCCCGCTCGGTGCTGGCGATGGTCGCCGAGCCGACCACCCGGGTGCCGTCGTACAGCACCACGGCCTGGCCGGGGGCGATGCCGCGGGCGGGGGTGTCGAGGCGGACGTGGAGCCGGTCGTCCGTCAGGGTGGCGGTGACGGGGACCTCCTCGCCGTGGGCGCGCAGCTGGGCGGTGTAGCGGCCCTCGCCCGCGGCGGGGGTGCCGCACCAGCGGGGGCGGATCGCGGTCAGGGCGTGCACGTCGAGTCCTTCGACCGGGCCGACGGTGACGGTGTTGTTCACCGGGGAGATGTCGAGCACGTAGCGGGGCTTGCCGTCGGCGGCGGGGCGGCCGAGCCGCAGGCCCTTGCGCTGGCCGATGGTGAAGCCGTACGCGCCGTCGTGCTCGCCGAGCTTGGTGCCGTCGGTGTCGAGGATGTCGCCGGGGGCGGTGCCGAGGCGCTCGGCCAGGAAGCCCTGGGTGTCGCCGTCGGTGATGAAGCAGATGTCGTGGCTGTCGGGCTTCTTGGCGACGGCCAGGCCGCGCCGCTCGGCCTCCGCGCGGATGACGTCCTTGGTGGTGTCGCCGAGCGGGAACAGCGAGTGGGCGAGCTGTTCGGCGTCGAGCACGCCGAGGACGTAGGACTGGTCCTTGGCGGCGTCGACGGCGCGGTGCAGTTCGCGGGTGCCGTCGGCGTGGTCGACGATCCGGGCGTAGTGGCCGGTGCAGACGGCGTCGAAGCCGAGCGCGATCGCCTTGTCGAGCAGCGCGGCGAACTTGATCTTCTCGTTGCAGCGCAGGCACGGGTTGGGGGTGCGCCCGGCGGCGTACTCGGCGACGAAGTCGTCGATCACGTCCTCGCGGAAGCGCTCGGCCAGGTCCCAGACGTAGAACGGGATGCCGATCACGTCGGCGGCGCGGCGGGCGTCCCGGGAGTCCTCCAGGGTGCAGCAGCCGCGGGCTCCGGTGCGGAAGGACTGCGGGTTGCTGGCGAGCGCCAGGTGGACGCCGGTCACCTCGTGGCCGGCCTCGACGGCCCGGGCGGCGGCGACGGCGGAGTCGACGCCGCCGGACATCGCGGCGAGCACGCGCAGACGGCCGGTGGACGGGGTGGTCGGGGCGCCGGGGAAGTCAGTCATGGTGCCTCAAGCGTAACGGGGGCCCGGCGGGCGTCGGGGACGCGGCCGGGCCCCCGGGGGCGGGCGGATCGGGCGGGCGGATCAGCCGTGCACCAGGACGGGCGGTTCGGCGTCGGCGGCCTCGGCGGCCCCCCGGTGCCGGGGCAGGGCGAGGGCCAGCAGGAACGCGGCGAGCAGCAGGGCGGCGCCGGTGCCGAAGGCGAGGTGGAAGCCGCCGGTGCCGCGGCCGGCGGCCAGCGCGGTGAGGACGGCGACGCCGAGCGCGGCGCCGACCTGCTGGGTGGTGTTGAGCAGGCCGGAGAGCAGTCCGGCGTCCTCGGGGCGGGCGTCGGCCATGCCGAGCGCGGTGAGGGCGGTGGCGGCCAGGCCGAACCCGGCGGAGCTGAGCAGGGTGGGCAGCACGTCGGCGGCGTAGTTCAGCCGCCCGGCGGGGAGCCGGGTGAGCAGGGCGATGCCGACGGTGAGCAGGGCCAGGCCGAGCAGCAGGGTGCGGCGTTCGCCGATCCGGGCGATGGTGCGGGCGGCGAGCAGCAGCGAGACGGCGCCGATGGTGAGGGCGGCGGGCAGCATGGCCAGGCCGGTGGCCAGCGCGCCGTAGTGCTGGACCTGCTGGAGGTACAGGGCGAGCAGGATCTGGAAGCCGAACAGCGCGGCCAGCATGAGGAGTTGGACCAGGTTGGCGAGCGCGGTGGTGCGCCGGGCGAGGATCCGCGGCGGCAGCAGCGGGGTGGCGGTGCGGCGCTGCCGGAGCAGGAACGCGGCGAGCAGGACGAGCGCGGCGGCGCCGGTGGCCAGGGTGCGGGCGGAGGTCCAGCCGGCCGGGCCGCCCTCGACGATGGTGTAGACGCCGAGCATGAGGCCGCCGGTGACCAGGGCGGCGCCGGGGGCGTCGGCGCCCGCCTTCAGGCCGGGGCCGCGGTCGTCGGCCAGCAGGCGGGCTCCGGCCAGCACGGCGGCGGCGCCGATCGGCAGGTTGATGAAGAAGATCCAGTGCCAGCCGAGGCCCTCGGTGAGGACGCCGCCGAGCACCTGGCCGAGCGAGGCGCCGACCGCGCCGGTGAAGCCGAAGGCGCCGAACGCCTTGGCCCGCTCGGCGGGGTCGGGGAACAGCGCGACCACCATGCCGAGGCCGACGGCGGAGGCCGTCGCGCCGCCGGCGCCCTGCAGGAAGCGGGCGGCGATCAGCGTGCCGGCGTTCACGGCGAGGCCGCAGAACACCGAGGCGACGGTGAAGGCGGCGATCCCGGCGAGGTAGACCCGGCGGCGGCCGAGCAGGTCGCCGAGGCGGCCGGCGAGCAGCAGCAGTCCGCCGAAGGCGACCACGTAGGCGTCCACCACCCAGGCCAGTCCGGCCGTTCCGATGTGCAGGTCGGTCTGGATGGCGGGCAGCGCGACGGTGGTGATGGACCCGTCGAGGATCACCATCAGCATTCCGGCGCACACCACCGCGAGGGCCAGCCAGCGGGCGCGTGACGGGTTCTCGGACACGGTTCTCTCCCTCCCCGGGGGTGCGCGGACGCGCTCTCCCGACAAGAGAGACCGTAGCAGATAGTTTTGTAATAGACGATCCAAAGCGGGACGGTCTACGGAGCTACCCCTGCCGGGCCCGCCGCGGCTTGCGCACCACGCCGCCCTCGCCGACCACCGGGAACTCCGCCGCCTGCTGCAGCCGGTCCAGCGCGTCCACGAACACCTGCCGCTCCCCCGCCGACAGCTCGCCCAGCGCCTCGCCGTGCACCCGGTCGACGATCACCTCGCCGCGCCGCACCAGCTCGGCGCCCGCGGGCGTGACCCGGATGACCTTCACCCGCCGGTCGGTCGCGGAGGCGTGGCGCTCGGCCAGGCCGTCCCGCTCCAGCTCGTCGGCGGTGACCACCATGGTGGTCTTGTCCAGCCCGGCGATCGCGGCCAGCTGCGACTGGGTGCGCTCGGCCTCCAGGGCGTGCAGCAGCACGCAGTGCTTGCGCGGGGAGCTGTCGATCTCGGCCAGCGCCAGCGACAGCCGGGTGTTCATCGCGTGCGCGGCCTGGACCAGCATCCCGGTCAGGTCGCGGACGGTGCGCTCGGGCAGGGGTGCGTTCATGCCCCCAGAGTACGTCCGGAAGCAGAAGGTTCCGTGCGGAACCTGTTTCAGCGGGCCGCCCGCACCAGCCCGGCCCGGCGGGCCCGCTCCACGGCGCCGGGCAGCGCGGCGGCCAGCGCCGCCACGTCGGCGGCGGTGGAGGTGTGGCCGAGCGAGAAGCGCAGCGAGGCCCGGGCCAGCTCGGGGTCGACGCCCATCGCCAGCAGCACGTGGCTGGGCTGCGGGACGCCCGCCGAGCAGGCCGAGCCGGTGGAGCACTCGACCCCCGCCGCGTCCAGCAGCATCAGCAGCGCGTCGCCCTCGCAGCCCGGGAAGGAGAAGTGCGCGTTGGCGGGCAGCCGCCCGTCCGCGCCCGGGTCGCCGTTGAGCACCGCGTCCGGCGCGGCCGAGCCGACCACGGCCAGCAGTTCGTCGCGCAGCGCACCGACCGCGCCCGCGTACCCGGGCTGCCGTTCGACGGCCAGCGCGGCGGCCACCGCGAAGCCGGCCGCGCCCGGCACGTCCAGCGTGCCGGAGCGCGCGTCGCGCTCCTGGCCGCCGCCGTGCAGCAGCGGGACGGGCTTGGCGGAGCGGGCCAGCAGCAGCGCGCCGACCCCGTACGGGCCGCCGACCTTGTGGCCGGTGACGGTCAGCGCGGTCAGCCCGGAGTCGGCGAAGGAGACCGGCACCTGGCCGAGCGCCTGCACCGCGTCGGAGTGCATCGGCACGTCGAACTCGGCGGCGACGGCCGCGAGTTCGCGGATCGGCTGGACGGTGCCGACCTCGTTGTTGGCCCACATCACGGTGACCAGCGCGACCGTTCCCGGATCCCGCTCGATCGCCTCCCGGAGCGCCTCGGGGTGCACCCGGCCGAGCCCGTCCACCGGCAGGTACTCGACCTCGGCGCCCTCGTGCTCGGCCAGCCAGTGCACCGCGTCCAGCACCGCGTGGTGCTCGACCGGGCTGCTCAGCACCCGGCGGCGGGCCGGGTCGGCGTCGTGCCGGGCCCAGTACAGGCCCTTGACCGCCAGGTTGTCGGACTCGGTGCCGCCGCCGGTGAGCACGATCTCGCTGGGGCGGGCGCCCAGCGACTCGCCGAGCGACTCCCGGGACTCCTCGACCACTCTGCGGGCCCGCCGGCCGGCGGCGTGCAGCGAGGAGGCGTTGCCGACGACGCCGAACTGCGCCGTCATCGCGGCGACCGACTCGGGCAGCATCGGGGTGGTGGCGGCGTGGTCGAGGTATGCCATAGCGGGAACCAGTGTAGGCGGCGGAAGAGTCACGATTTGGCCATTGCACCCTCTGCAACGCGCCGTTAGCCTTCCGGCCACGCCGATGTGAGAGGGAGGGGCCGTGTCCCAGACGGTCGACCGCGCGCTGACCATCCTGGCGTCGCTCGGCGAGGGCCCGGCGTCGCTGGAGCAGGCCGCCGCGAAGATCGGGGTGCACAAGTCCACCGCGCTGCGGTTGCTGCGCACCCTGCAGGAGCACGGCTTCGTCCACCGGCAGTCCGACCAGCGCTACCGGCTCGGCGGGCGGCTGTTCGCGCTCGCCCACCAGGCGCTGGAGGGCATCGACATCCGGCAGGTGGCCGCCCCGTACCTGGCGGTGCTGAACGAGCGCTACGGGCACACCGTGCACCTGTCCGTGCTGGAGGAGGACGAGGTGCTGTACCTCGACAAGGTCGAGGCCAAGTACCCGGACCACGGCCGCAGCTGGCTCGGCGAGGCCAGCCGGATCGGCAAGCGCGCCCCCGCGGTGGCCACCGCGGCGGGCAAGGTGCTGCTGGCGGACCTGCCCGCCGACAGGCTCGCCGCCTTCCTGGAGGGGGCCGACTTCCCGGCCCGCACGCCGCAGTCGATCCGCGGCCCGGAGGAGTTCCGGGCCGAGCTGACCGAGGTGCGCCGCCGCGGCTGGGCGGTGGACCAGGCCGAGTACCAGGAGTCGGTGAACTGCATCGCCGCCCCGATCGCCGGCACCGAGGGCACCGCCATCGCCGCCTGCTCGATCTCCGCCCCGGTCCGGATCGCCTCGGTGACCGAGCTGAGCAAGCTGCTGCCGGAGCTGCTCTGCACGGTCGAGGCGATCTCGCTGGCGTACGGCGGCTCCCCTACTCCTCGCTGGTGCGAGAACCGTTGCGGTGCCAAGCACGAGGTGCGCGCCAGCCGTACTTGAGCGCCAGCATCCGCATCGCGAACGCGACCACGGCGGCCAGCGAGGCGTTCAGCGGGGTCAGCTGCCCGATGCCGATCAGCACCGCCACCACGGCCGAGCCGACCAGCGCCGGGACGGCGTATATCTCGCGGTCCCAGCGCAGCAGCGAGGGCGGCTCCATGGCCAGCAGGTCGCGGATCACGCCGCCGCCCGCCGCGGTCAGCATGCCGCAGGCCACCGAGGGGACGGCGCCCAGCCCGTGGGTGTGCGCCTTGATCGTGCCGGTGACGCAGAACAGGCCCAGGCCGGCCGCGTCCAGCACCATCACCGCCCGGGTGATCCGCTCCACCTCGGGGTGCAGGAAGAACACCACCACCCCGGCCACCAGCGGGGTCGGGAAGTACCCGAAGTTGGTGAACGCGGCCACCGGCAGCGCCCCGATCACCAGGTCCCGCAGCACGCCGCCGCCCAGCGCGGTGGCCTCGGCCAGCACGCAGATCCCGAAGATGTCCATGTTCTTCCGGACCGCCATCAGCCCGCCGGAGAGCGCGAACACGAAGATGCCGACCAGGTCGAGGACCTGCTGGACGTTGTGCGGGAAGATCTCGGAGGTCACCTGGTCAGTGTGCACACCGGCCTCCCGCCGCCGGCCGCCGGGCGGTCAGGCGAACTGCTCGTGCGGCGCGGGCCCGCCCAGCGCGTTCAGCCGGGCCGGCATCTTCAGCGTGGTCATCCGCCGCCAGCCGCCCGCCCGCTCGTACGCGTACACCGCGTGGATGCCCGCCGCCAGCGCCGCCGACTTCGCCCCCGACCAGCGCAGCAGCTCCCCCAGGTGCGCCATCACGGCCAGGCTGACGTCCCGGTACGTGCGGATCTCCGCCCGGGCGGTGGCCTGCAGGGTCTCCAGGATCGCCCGGCCGTGCCCGTGGTACGCCAGCCGCAGCAGCTCCTCGTGGCAGAACGCCAGGTGGTTGTCCTCGTCGTTGGAGATCATCCGCACCGCCCGCCCCAGCTCCGGGTGGTCGCCGAAGATCTTCTTCAGCATCAGCATCTGCTCGGCGGCCCGCTGCTCGGTCACCCGGCTGTGCGCCAGGTACGTGATCACGTCCCGCTCGGTCAGCGGCTCGTCCCGGCGCAGCCGGGCGTGCGCCAGGCCGATGCCCTGCCGCTCCAGGATCATCGTGTAGTCGGTGTCGTCCGGGACGTCCCGCTCCTGCAGGCCGCGCTTGTGCATCAGCGCCTTGAAGATCCGGCCGTGCTTGTCCTCGTCCGCCCCGTGCCGGGCCACCTTCGGCGCCAGCACCTCGTCCGGCACCAGCCGGGCGATCCGGCCGTTCTCCCAGCCGCCCTGGTCCTCGCCCTTCGCGGCGATCGAACAGAACAGCCGGAACGCCTGGTCGTCGTCGTGGATCTCCTGGAACAGACTGCGGGCCGACAGCATGGTGACCTACCCTCGCGCGGGAGCCGGGACATTCCGCTCCAGTCAAGGCACCGCCCCCGCCCCCGGCAACAGCTCGGACGCGGGGCTGCGCCGTACGAAGGACAGCCTGACCTTGCGGGGGCGCGGCGGCCGCGGGATCGGGGCGGGGGGCTAGCCGACCAGGCGGCGGCGCCAGTCCAGGCCGGTCACCCGGATCGCGTCCTCCGGCTCCCCGTTCCAGGCGGCCGTCAGGCCCGCCCCGGTCAGCGCCGCGACGACCTCCCGGCCGACGGCGGCGGTGGTCTCCGCCGAGCCGTCGAAGCCGCCGTACTGCAGCCACAGGTCGCCGCCGCGGGCCGCGCCGCCGGTGCTCTGGGAGTGGAAGAAGACGAAGCCGCGGGCACCCGGCGCCGCCTGCGCCCCGATCTCGGCGTAACCGCAGCTGCCGCAGCAGGTGAAGTCCTCCCGGGCGGTGATCCCGGCCGCGTCCAGCGCCGCGAACGCCCGGGCCAGCCGCTCCGGGTCGGTCTCGCCGGCCCAGCCGCGCTGCTCGGCGACCCGCTCCAGCCACATCCGCTCGGCCAGCTGCCGGGCCTGCTCCTTGCCGACCGGCCGGTGCTCCCCGTCCACCAGGCACTCCTCGGCGACCTCGGCCGCCTGCGCGAGCGTCGCGTACCCGCCCACCAGCAGCGTGCGCACCTCGGTGACCAGGAGCTCCTCGTCCTCCTTCGGCAGCTCCAGCGGGGCGGGCTCCGGGTCGGGCCCGAAGTCGATCCGCTCCCACTCCTCCCCCGCCGCCCAGTCCGCGTCCTCCCGGGCCCAGCCGACCAGCAGTTCGGCGACCCGCTCCAGGGCGCCCACCCGCGCCCCGAAGTGCCGCGACTGCGCGCCGTCCCGGTACTCGACCGTCCAGGCCCCGTCCTCCGGGCACGCCTGCGCGTAGGTGTCCGGCAGGTCGGGGACCCGCTGGAGCACCAGGAAGGAGCCCTTCCACTGCCCCATGTCCCGTACCGCGTACCGGAGTTCCTCCTCCGAGACCCGCACCCCGACCCGCCCCGACCTGTCCTGCACCGCGATCTCCAGCATGCGGCCCAGCCTGTCACCCGCCACCGTCACCCGTGCTCCGGCCGGGCCGGGCCGCACGGGCGGGGAGCGCTACTCGGCGGCGTTCTCCGGGAAGTGGCAGGCCACCTGGTGCCCGGTGCCGGTGGTGGCGAGCGGGGGTTCCTGGGCGGCGCAGACGTCCTGGGCCTTCCAGCAGCGGGTGCGGAAGCGGCAGCCGGACGGCGGGTTGAGCGGGGAGGGGACGTCGCCGGTGAGCAGGATGCGTTCGCGGCGCTCCTTGCGGCGCGGGTCGGGGACGGGCACCGCGGACATCAGGGCGTTGGTGTAGGGGTGCATCGGCCGGGTGTAGAGGGCGTCCCGGTCGGCGATCTCGACCACCTTGCCGAGGTACATGACGGCGACCCGGTCGGAGACGTGCCGGACCACCGAGAGGTCGTGCGCGATGATCAGGTAGGTGAGGCCGAGCTCCTTCTGCAGGTCGTCCAGCAGGTTGACCACCTGGGCCTGGATGGAGACGTCCAGCGCGGAGACCGGTTCGTCGGCCACGATCATCTTGGGGCGCAGCGCCAGGGCGCGGGCGATGCCGATGCGCTGGCGCTGGCCGCCGGAGAACTCGTGCGGGTAGCGGTTGTAGTGCTCGGGGCTGAGTCCGCACAGTTCCAGCAGGTCCTGGACGGCCCGCTTGACGCCGTGTTCGGTGGCGACCTTCTGGAGCCGGAAGGGGGCGCCGACGATGGTGCCGATGGTGTGCCGGGGGTTCAGCGAGGAGTACGGGTCCTGGAAGATCATCTGGATGTCACGCCGGAACGGCCGCATCGCCGCGGTGCCCAGGTGGGTGATGTCGGTGCCCTCGAACTCGACGCGGCCGCCGGTGGGTTCGTCGAGCCGGGTGACCAGGCGTCCCATGGTGGACTTGCCGCAGCCGGACTCGCCGACCACGCCGAGGGTCTCGCCGGCGTTGACCGCGAAGTCGATGCCGTCGACCGCCCGCACCGCGCCGACCTGGCGCTTCAGCAGTCCCTTGGTGACCGGGAAGTGCCGGGTCAGTCCGGTGACCCTGAGCAGGGGTTCGCGGTCGGGTCCGGGCGCCTGCGCGGGCACCTTCGCGAGCTGCGGCACCGCCGCCTGGCTGTCCGTCATGACTGCTCTCCAAGTGGGTGGTACGTGCTCACAGCCGGGGCGCGATCTCTTCGGTGAAGATCCGGTGGCGTTCGGCGATCGGCAGGTGGCAGGCGGCGTGGTGCCGGGGTGCGGCCTCGGTGAGCGCGGGCACCTCGGTGGTGGAGCGGCCGCCGGTGAGCTCGGCGTACGGGCAGCGCGGGTGGAAGGCGCAGCCGGACGGCACGTTGATCAGGCTCGGCGGGGTGCCCTTGACCGGGATCAGCCGGTCCTGGAGCTCCCGGTCGAGGCGGGGCATCGAGCCGAGCAGGCCCCAGGTGTAGGGGTGCTCGGGGGATTCGAAGATGGTGGCGGCGGGGCCGCGCTCGACGGGCTTGCCGCCGTACATGACCAGGATGTCGTCGGCGAGTTCGGCGACCACGCCCAGGTCGTGGGTGATGATGACGACCGCCGAGCCGAACTCCTTCTGCAGGTCGCGGATCAGGTCGAGGATCTGCGCCTGGACGGTGACGTCGAGGGCGGTGGTCGGCTCGTCGGCGATCAGCAGCGCGGGGTCGTTGACCAGTGCCATCGCGATCATGGCGCGCTGGCGCATGCCGCCGGAGAACTCGTGCGGGTAGTTGTCGACCCGCTTGTCGGGCTGCGGGATGCCGACCCGGTCGAGCATCTCGACGGCGCGCTTGCGGGCGTCCTTCTTGGAGGCGCCGGGGTGGTGGGCCCGGTAGCCCTCGACGATCTGGGCGCCGACCGTGTAGTAGGGGTGCATCGCGGTCAGCGGGTCCTGGAAGATCATCGCCATCTTCTGGCCGCGCAGCCTGCGCACCCGGTCGGGGTCGGCGGCGACCAGGTCCTCGCCGTCCAGCCAGATCTCGCCGCTGATCCGCGGGGCGCCGCGCTTGGTGCCGGTGCGGTGCAGGCCCATGATCGACAGCGAGGTGACGGACTTCCCGGAGCCGGACTCGCCGACGATGCCGAGCGTCCTGCCGCGTTCCAGGTCGAAGCTCAGCCCGTTGACGGACTTGACCAGCCCGTCGTCGGTGGGGAAGTGCACCTTCAGGTCGCGCACGGAGAGGAAAGGCTTCTCGGTGTTGCTCATGTCAGCCTCACCCGGGGGTCGACGACGGCGTACAGCAGGTCAACCACGAGGTTGGCCATGACGATGAAGAACGCGGCGAACAGGGTGGCGCCCATGATCACCGGGAGGTCGCTGGACTGGATCGAGGTGACCGCCTCGTAGCCGAGCCCGCGCAGGTTGAAGGTGTACTCGGTGAGCACGGCGCCGCCGAGCAGACCGCCGAGGTCCATGCCGAAGATGGTCAGGATCGGCGTCAGGGTGGAGCGCATGGCGTGCTTGCCGATGACCACGGGCTCCCTGAGGCCCTTGGCCCGGGCGGTGCGGATGTAGTCCTCGCCGAGCACGTCCAGCAGGGTGGCGCGGCTGAGCCGGGCGTAGGTGGCGGCGAACAGGAAGGCCAGCGTCACCCAGGGCAGGACCAGCCCCTGGAACCACGACACCGGGTCGTCCGTGAAGTTCACGTAGTCGCTGGGGAACCAGCCGAGCTGGCTGACGAACAGCGCCAGCGCGACCAGGCCGGTGAAGTAGATGGGCAGCGAGACGCCGGCCAGCGCGACGCCCATGGTGAGGCGGTCCAGCGCGGTGCCGCGGCGCAGCGCGGAGACGACGCCGGTGGCGGTGCCGAAGACCAGCCAGATGAGCGAGGCGCCGACGGCGAGCGAGATGTCGACGCCGACCCGGCTGAGCAGCAGCGGCCAGACCGCCTGCTCGGTCTTGAACGAGTAGCCCAGGCAGGGGGCCGCGCAGTGGGTCATGTCGACGCCGGCGTTGTAGTCGCGACCGACGAACACCCCGCGCAGGAAGAGCCAGAACTGTTCGATGATCGACTTGTCGAGGCCCATCTTGTGACGGATGCCCTCGATCGCCGCCGGGTCCGCGATCTTGCCCACGTAGAGCATCGCGGGGTCGGTCCCGGTCAGTTTCGGCACCATGAAGAAGATGCCGAAGGTCACCGCGGCGATCACCAACAGCATGAAGGCGACGTTGAACAGCCGCCTGACGAGATACACGAGCACTGCGGTCGACCCTGCCGCGGACCGGCCGGGCGCCCCGGTGGGGGCGCCCCGGCCGGCCCGGGCAGGGCCTTCACCTGCCCTTCGGACTAGCGGTGAGAACTAAGGGGCGGGTCAGGTCACTTGCCGTCGGAGACGCCGAGCGCCTGGAAGTCCACCTCGCCGAAGGCGTCGGTGATGTAGACGTTGGTCAGGCGCGGGTTGCGCCAGTTCAGGGCCTTGTCGGCGACGATCGGCAGGTAGTAGGCGCCGTCGACCACCTTGTGGTTGATCTTCTTGTAGAGGTCGGCGGCCTTGGCCGGGTCGCTCTCCTGGGCGGCCTGGTCGAACCAGCCGTTGATCTCCGGGTCGTTGATCTCGGAGTAGTTGTTGTTGCCGTTCTGGGCGATGAACCGGCCGTCGACCAGCGGCTGCAGGTAGCCGGAGCCGGTCGGGTAGTCGGCGCCCCAGCCCATCACGATCAGGCCGTAGCCCTTGGACTTGACCACGTCGGGCGCGCCGATCACCGAGGAGATCAGCTTGCCGTCGTACTGGTCGACGGTGACGGTGATGCCGACCGCCTTGAGCGCGGTCTGCAGGGCCACCGCGGAGTTGACCTCCTTGGCCTTGTTGCCGCGCACCGCGATGGTGGTGTTGAAGCCCTCCGGGTGGCCGCAGGCGGCCAGTTCCTCCTTGGCCTTGGCCACGTTCGGCTTGCCCTTGGTCAGGCCGAACGGGTCGTAGTCGTCGGAGCCGAGGATGTTCGGGGGCAGCATCGAGCCGTACACCGAGCCGGCCACCGAGCCGCCGCGGGCGGTCTGCAGGGCGGTGGTGTCGGCCGCGTAGAGGACCGCGTTGCGGCAGTGGACGTTGTCGAACGGGGCGACCGACGGGGCGATCGAGACGTACCGGATGAAGCCGTTGTACGGGTCGTCGGTGTTGGCCTTGAGCGACGGGTCCTGCAGCACCTTGACCTGGGCGGCCTGCGACAGGCCGGTCTGCCCCCAGTCGAGGTCGGCGGTGTTGGCCAGCAGGCGGGAGTCCATGTCGTCGGCGTTGGTGGTGATGGTCAGCTTGACGACGTCCGGCAGCGCCTTGCGGAACGGGTCGGAGGCCGGGTCCCAGTTCTCGTTGCGGACCAGCTCGTAGCCCTTGCCCGGCTCGACCGTCTTGAACTTGTACGGGCCGGAGGAGACCGGCTTGTCGCCGTACTTGGAGCCGGTGTCGCCCTTCTGCGGGACGGGGGCGGCCGAGCCCATCGCCAGCAGGTACGGGAAGGTCGAGTTCGGCTTGGCCAGGGTGAAGACGATGGTGGTGTCGTCCGGGGTCTGCACCGACTTGAGGCCGAGCTTGTCCGGGTCGCTGTCGGTGTAGGGGCCCTTGTAGTCCTGGCCCTGGTCCAGCTCGTTGATCAGGTAGGTCGGGCCGCCGGAGACCACGTCCTGGGCGAAGATCCGCTCGATGCCGTACTTGATGTCCTTCGAGGTGATGACCGAGCCGTCCTCGAACTTCAGGCCGGGCTTCAGCTTGAAGGTGTAGGTCTTGCCGTCGGCGGAGACCTCGGGCTTGGCGGCGGCCAGGTCGGGCACCAGCTCCAGGCCCGCCTTGCCGGGCTTGCCGTCGTAGGCCAGCAGGGTGCGGGTGTAGAAGCGCTCGTAGTTCCACACCGAGGCGTAGTAGGCGCGACCGGGGTCGAGCGAGTCGACGTCGGTGCTGCTCCACAGGTTGAGGGTGCCGCCCTTCTGCTCGGACGGGTTCACCACCTTGTCGACGGCGGCGTTGAAGCCCGCCGCACCGCCCTTCTTGCCACCGGCGTTGTCGCCTCCGGAGCTGCCCTTGCCGCCGCAGGCCGCGGTGGTGAGGGCGAGGGCCGCCACCAGGGCGGCCGCGGCGAGCGTCCTGTTTCGCTTCATGGGTCGGGGAACCTCCAGAGTTGCGGGCTCAGTTGCCCTTGGGGTCGAGAGCGTCACGCAAGCCGTCACCGAAGAGGTTGAAGGCGAGCACGGTGATGAAGATGGCGAGACCGGGGATCACCATGTACATGGGATCGGCCTGGTAGATCTTGACCGCGTCCGAGAGCATCTGCCCCCAGGACGGGGTGGGCGGCCGGACGCCGGCCCCGAGGAAGCTGAGCGCCGCCTCGTTCAGGATGTTGGTGGGGATGATCAGGGTCGCGTAGACCAGGATCGGCGCCACCAGGTTGGGCAGCAGTTCGCGGAACAGGATGTGGGCGCGGCCGGCGCCGAGGCTGCGGGCGGCGTCCACGAACTCCCGTTCGCGCAGCGACATGGCCTGGCCGCGGACGATGCGTCCGATGTAGGGCCAGCCGAAGAAGCCGATCACCACGGCCAGGACGGCGACGCGCAGCCACTTGTCCGGGATGCCGAAGGCGGAGGTCGGCATCACCGAGACCAGCGCGATGCTGAACAGCAGCTGCGGGAAGGCCAGCAGGACGTCCATGATCCGGCTGATCACCGAGTCGACCCAGCCGCCGAAGTAGCCGGCCATGACGCCCATCACCACGCCGATGGTGACCGACAGCACGGCCGCGCCGAGCGCCACCAGCAGCGAGATCTGCGCGCCGTAGAGGACCCGGGAGAACACGTCGCGGCCGAACGGGGTGTCGACGCCCAGCAGGAACTCACTGCTGATGCCGCCGAACGCGCCCTTGGGGATCTGCAGGTCCGGGTCGATCTGGTCCGGGTGCGGCTCGTCGACCGGGTGCCCGAACAGTGCGGTGAGCACCGGGGCGAGGACCGCCGCCAGCACCAGCAGGACCACGACGGCGCCGCCGGCCAGCGCGACCTTGTCGCGCTTGAGCCGGCTCCAGGCGATGCGCCCCGGCGAGCGGCCTTCGATCTGCTTGGCCGGAGCCGGAGTTGACGCAGCGTCAGGCTGCTCGCCGGCCGCCGGGCCGGAGGTGTCGATGGGTGTGGTCATGAGTCGTTCCGTCCCCCTCGCCGGCGGTGGCCGGTCTACGGAGTCGCGTGCGGTGCGGAGTTGCTTGGGGCAGGTGCGGTGGTGCCGGCGTGCCGTGCTGCGGGTGTGCGGGTGCCCCGGACGCCGCCGGGCCGTGGTGGGCCGACGGTGCCGTGCGCGGGGGGCGGTGCTGCGGACTGCGGTGCGTGCTGCGGTGCGGTGCATGAAGAGCAGGCAGTGCGTGAAGAGCAGGCAGTGCGTGAAGAGCAGGCAGTGCGTGGTGAGCAGGCAGTGCGTGGTGCAGGTGGTGCGGACGACACGAACGGGTGGAGCCGGGACAGCAGGCTTGCCGGGTGCCCGTGCGGGGCGGTGCCCCGGGCGGTTCTGGTGCCGGCGGTGGCGCGCCCGCCTCCGGTCGAAGGCGCCGCGCTCCGCATTGCGCAGCACTCTCCGTCATGGGGAGCGTCGGGCGGAAGACCTCGATCACGAAGGATGCCTAACTGTGATCTGTTGGCATGCAAGATCGTCCGGGTCGCATATCGCTCTTCACACAGCTGTTACATGTCCGTCAAGAGGGGCGCTGGCGGTACCCCGCCATTGACGGGAAAACGCCAGGTGGCACAAGGGGTTTCGCGCGTAGATCATGAGCTGGCAAAAGCTGGCAAAAAACCCCCGCCGACCGGAGAAAAGACCGGGGCGGGGGTTTTCGGGTAGAGCGTCAGGGTAGGTTCAACGGCCCGGGTAGCCCGGCCAGGGGGCCTGTGGCCACCCCTGGGTGGGCCCGGCCGGTGGTTGCGCTGCGTAACCGAAGCCGGTCGGGTGGGCCTGCGGAGCGCCCTGCCGGTCGAAGAACGGGCGGGCGTTGGCCCACATCCACATCGCCACCGGGTCGAACTCGTCGGCCATCATCACGGTGGACACGCCGGGCCCCTCGGGCGCCTGCGCGGCGGCCCGCTGCACCAGCGCCCGGGCCGCCTCCACGGCCGGCGGCGAGGTGTCGTACAGGTCGAGCCCGATCGCCAAGTACGCCTCGCCCAGCACGGGTTGGACCCAGGCCCGGCGCAGCGAGCGCAACGGCCTCACCTCGCCCGCCTGTTGCTCCAGCACGGCGAAGAACTGCGCGGCCAGGGCCGGGGGTTCGGAGATCCGCAGCGGCCCGGCGGGCATCCGGTCCAGGCCGAGGGCGATCCGCCGCAGGTCGGCCCAGGGCACGCCGACGCCGCCGCCGGGGCGGTGCGGGTCGAGCCACAGGCCCCAGCGCGACCGGTACAGCGAGGCGGCGATCTCCGGCCCGGAGACCACCTCGTGGGCCCGCGTCCAGCCGCTGGCCGCGAGCTGGGCCGGGGAGGTCGCGCAGGGTGCGTAGCCGTGGCCGCCGATGTCCATGTTCCCGTACTGGGCGTCCGGGCTGCCGGGGCTGCCGTGCCACAGCAGCATCCAGACCTGCCCGCCGGCCAGGGCGCGCAGCAGGCCCTCGTACGCCTCCCAGCGCTCCGGTGCGACCGCTGCGAGGGCGTGCTCGACCGCCCCCGGGTCGCCGGCTGCTCCCGTCACGTCGCCGCCCTACTCTCTCGTCCGCTCGCCACCGTGCTCCGGTGTGCCGGGGCAACCCTATGGGGCGCACCCGACGGTCGTCATGCCGCCGTACCGCGCGCGGCCGACCGAGGCCGGCGGACCGGCAGCGGTCACGGACGCACGTAGAAGGGCTGTACCCGCCCCAGCAGCCAGTCCACCACCGGATCCGCGACCAGGTCGAGCAGCACCAGGTGGACGCCCCAGCTCGGCGGCGCGGTTCCGAGCGCCCGGCCGAGCGCGGTGTTCACCTCGGCCGGGTCGGCGGGGGCCGCCGGGTCCAGCTGCACGCCGACGTACAGCAGGGTCGGCTCGCCCTCCACCCGGGCCAGCGCCCGACGGGCCGTCAACACGCCCGGCAGGCCCATGAGTTCGCCGGTCGCGGCGGCCAGGAAGGCGAACGGCTCCTGGTGCGGCTCGGGCTCCTTGAGTGCCACCCGGGCACCCTCGGTGACGCCCTGCGCCTCCCACTCCTCGCCGCGCGGCCCGCGCCGCAGCTCGCCCACGCCCTCCGGCGGCACCGGGATGCCCACCGGCGCCTCCGGGTTGACCGCGATGCCGATGCCCAGCGGCAGCCCGCGGGCGAACTCCCACATCGGGGCGATCGCGAACGGGATGCCCGGGCAGTGCCGGAGGTACTGCTCCTGCGAGGAGTACACCGGCACGTAGGGGGCCCCGGCCAGCTCCAGCGTCGGCAGGTCCAGCGCCTCGGCGTCCGGCGTGGTGCCGGACGGCAGCGGGATCCACACCTGGCTGCGGGCCAGCACCTCGATCACCCGGGGCGTCGCCCCGGGGTCGCCGAGCGCGGCCGTCAGCACCCGCTCCAGCTCGTTGGCCGGCCAGGCCCCGCCCTCCGGCACCCCACCCAGCGGGAACCCCATGTCGCCCCTCCACGTCAGCAGTTGCGATCAGGTTAGCGGCGCGCGGGGGCGCACCGGTGCGGCGGCCCGGCGCACCGGCGCGGTACCCCGGTGCGCCGGTGATCGGCCCCCTCTCCCGCGAGCGCCCCCGGGCGTGCCATGATGGGCCCGCTCGAAGTCAAACTTCATACCGGCCGCTCGAACCCGCGCGGGAGAGCCGGAACGGCCCGCTGGGCCGCGACCGGCGCCGAAGGAGCAAGTCCTCCCCGGAATCTCTCAGGCACCCCTACCGCCCGGGCGAGGCAGATCTGGAAAGTGGACACGGCCGCGCCGTGCGCCCACCCACGGTGCAAGCCGCCATCCTGTTGGAAGGCGGTGAAGCTCTCAGGTTCGACGACAGATGGGGAGATTCGCCCCAGCCTGCCCGTTTCCAGATCCCGGGAGTCCTGTCGTGTCCCTCCGCCTGACCGCGCTCGACGCGCTGCACCGCTCGCTCGGCGCCACCATGACCGACTTCGCCGGCTGGGACATGCCGCTGCGCTACGGCAGCGAGCGCGAGGAGCACCTCGCCGTCCGCACCCGGGCGGGCCTGTTCGACCTCTCGCACATGGGCGAGATCACCGTCTCCGGCCCGCAGGCCGGCGAGCTGCTGGACCACGCCCTGGTCGGCTTCATCTCCGCGCTCGGCGTGCTGCGCGCCCGCTACACGATGATCTGCCGCGAGGACGGCGGCATCCTGGACGACCTGATCGTCTACCGCACCGCCGAGGACGAGTACCTGGTGGTCGCCAACGCCTCCAACGCCCAGGTGGTGCTGGACGCGCTGACCGAGCGCGCGGCCGGCTTCGACGCCACCGTCCGCGACGACCGGGACGCCTACGCGCTGCTCGCCGTCCAGGGCCCGGAGGCGAACGGCATCCTGGCCAAGCTGACCGACGCCGACCTGCCCGGCCTCAAGTACTACGCCCTGCTGCCGGCCACCGTGGCCGACCGCCGGGTCTGGCTGGCCCGCACCGGCTACACCGGCGAGGACGGCTTCGAGGTGTTCTGCGCCCCCGCCGACGCCGAGCACCTGTGGACCGCGCTGAGCGGGGCGGGCACCGCCGAGGGCCTGGTCCCGTGCGGCCTGTCCTGCCGCGACACGCTGCGCCTGGAGGCGGGCATGCCGCTGTACGGGCACGAGCTGTCCACCGACCTGACCCCGTTCGACGCCGGCCTGGGCCGGGTGGTGCGCTTCGACAAGACCACCAACGGCGGCGAGTTCGTCGGCCGCAAGGCCCTGGAGGAGGCCGCCGCCGCGGCCGAGGCCGCCCCCCCGCGCAAGCTGGTCGGCCTGGTCTCCGAGGGCAGGCGCGTCCCGCGCGCCGAGTACGCGGTGGTGGACGCCGGGGGCGCCGTGATCGGCCGGATCACCTCCGGCGCGCCGTCCCCGACCCTGGGCAAGCCGATCGCCATCGCGTACGTGGACGCCGCGCACGCCGAGCCGGGCACCGCCGTCGCGGTGGACGTCCGGGGCAGGGCCGAGCCGGTCGAGGTCGTCGCCCTGCCGTTCTACAGGCGCGCCCGCTGACCCCGCGCCACCCCCCTGGAAGTCCTCTTCCGGTTCGTCCGCACAGCGGACGGCCGCGCCCTCCCCTCCCGCGATCCTGGAGAATGACGCCATGAGCAACCCCACGCACCTGCAGTACACCAAGGAGCACGAGTGGCTGACCGCCGCCGTGGACGGGGTGTCGACGGTCGGCATCACCGCGCACGCGGCCGACGCCCTCGGCGACATCGTCTACGTCCAGCTCCCGGCGGTGGGTGACACCGTCACCGCGGGTGAGACCTGTGGCGAGCTTGAGTCCACCAAGTCGGTCAGCGACCTCTACTCCCCCGCCACCGGCGAGGTCACCGAGGTCAACCAGGCCGTCATCGACGAGCCGGCCCTGGTCAACTCGGAGCCCTTCGCGGGCGGTTGGCTGTTCAAGGTCCGGGTCGAGGCGACCGACGAGCTGCTCGACGCCGACGGCTACACCGCCTTCACCGGCGCCTGACCGGGAGATCCCCTCATGACGGTCCTCAACCAGTCCCTCCACGCGCTCGACCCGGAGATCGCCGCCGCGGTCGACGCCGAGCTGCACCGCCAGCAGACCACCCTGGAAATGATCGCCTCCGAGAACTTCGCCCCGGTGGCGGTCATGGAGGCCCAGGGCTCGGTGCTCACCAACAAGTACGCCGAGGGCTACCCCGGCCGCCGCTACTACGGCGGCTGCGAGCACGTCGACGTGGTCGAGCAGATCGCCATCGACCGGATCAAGGAGCTGTTCGGCGCCGAGCACGCCAACGTGCAGCCGCACTCCGGCGCGCAGGCGAACGCCGCGGCGATGTTCGCGCTGATCCAGCCGGGCGACACCATCCTGGGCCTGAACCTGGCCCACGGCGGTCACCTGACCCACGGCATGAAGATCAACTTCTCCGGCAAGCTCTACAACGTGGTGGCCTACCACGTGGACGAGAAGACCGGCCAGGTCGACATGGCCGAGGTCGAGCGCCTCGCCAAGGAGCACCAGCCCAAGCTGATCATCGCCGGCTGGTCCGCCTACCCCCGCCAGCTGGACTTCGCCGAGTTCCGCCGGGTCGCGGACGAGGTCGGCGCCCTGCTGATGGTCGACATGGCGCACTTCGCCGGCCTGGTCGCCGCCGGTCTGCACCCCTCCCCGGTGCCGTACGCGGACGTGGTCACCACCACCACCCACAAGACCCTGGGCGGCCCGCGCGGCGGCGTCATCCTCTCCAAGGCCGAGCACGCCAAGAAGATCAACTCCGCGGTCTTCCCCGGCCAGCAGGGCGGCCCGCTGGAGCACGTGATCGCCGCCAAGGCCGTCGCGTTCAAGGTCGCGGCCTCCGAGGGCTTCAAGGAGCGCCAGCAGCGCACCCTGGAGGGCGCGAAGATCCTCGCCGAGCGCCTGCTCCAGGACGACGTGGCCGCCTCCGGCGTCTCCGTGCTGTCCGGCGGCACCGACGTGCACCTGGTGCTGGTCGACCTGCGCAACAGCGAGCTCAACGGCCAGGACGCCGAGGACCGCCTGCACGAGGTCGGCATCACGGTCAACCGCAACGCCGTCCCGAACGACCCGCGTCCGCCGATGGTCACCTCCGGCCTGCGCATCGGCACCCCGGCGCTGGCTACCCGCGGCTTCGGCGCCGAGGACTTCCGCGAGGTCGCCGACGTCATCGCCGAGGCCCTGCTGCCGGGCTTCGACGAGGCCAAGGCCGAGGCCCTCAAGGCCCGGGTGGCCGCGCTGGCCGCCAAGCACCCGCTCTACCCGGAGCTGTAAGCAGGACCCCGCTCGTCCGGCCGCCCGACCGGCGGCCCACCCGAGCTTTCCCGGGGCACCGCGCACACTGGAAGACGTGCGCGCGGTGCCCCGCTCCATGCCGCGCCCCGTTCACGAGACGGGACCCGGCACCACCACGAGACCGGACAAGGACGTCACCCCGTGGCCATCAGCGTCTTCGACCTCTTCTCCATCGGCATCGGCCCCTCCTCCTCGCACACCGTGGGCCCGATGCGCGCGGCCCGGATGTTCGCCCGCCGCCTCGACTCCGAGGGCCTGCTGGAGCGGGTCGCCACCGTCCGGGCCGAGCTGTACGGCTCGCTCGGCGCCACCGGGCACGGCCACGGCACCCCCAAGGCCGTCCTGCTCGGCCTGGAGAACCACTCCCCCCGCACGGTCGACGTCGACCGCGCCGACCTCGACGTCGAACGGATCCGCGCCGAGAAGCGGCTCAGCCTGCTCGGCCGCCGGGAGATCCCCTTCGACCCCGACCACGACCTGGTCCTGCACCGCCGCAAGGCCCTCCCGTACCACGCCAACGGCATGGCCCTGTGGGCGTACGACGCCTCCGGCGAGACGCTGCTGGAGAAGACCTACTACTCGGTCGGCGGCGGCTTCGTGGTCGACGAGGACGCCCTCGGCGAGGCCCGGATCAAGCCCGACGACACCGTGCTGCGGCACCCGTTCCGGACCGGCGGGGAACTGCTCCGGCTGACCCGGGAGACCGGCCTGTCCATCTCCGGCCTGATGCTGGAGAACGAGAAGGCCTGGCGCACCGAGGCGGAGATCCGGGCCGGGCTGCTGGAGATCTGGGCCGTCATGCAGGAGTGCGTGGCGGCCGGCATGTCCCGCGAGGGCATCCTCCCGGGCGGCCTCAAGGTCCGCCGCCGGGCCGCGAGCGCGGCCCGCGCGCTGCGCGCCGAGGGCATCGGCCCGGGCAACGCGATGGAGTGGGTCACCCTCTACGCGATGGCCGTCAACGAGGAGAACGCCTCCGGCCGCCGGGTGGTCACCGCCCCCACCAACGGCGCGGCGGGCATCATCCCCGCCGTGCTGCACTACTACCTGAACTTCATCCCGGGCGCGGACGAGGACGGGATCGTCCGCTTCCTGCTGGCGGCGGGCGCGATCGGCATGCTCTTCAAGGAGAACGCCTCGATCTCGGGCGCCGAGGTCGGCTGCCAGGGCGAGGTCGGCTCCGCCTGCTCGATGGCCGCGGGCGGCCTCGCCGAGGTCCTCGGCGGCAGCCCCGAACAGGTCGAGAACGCCGCCGAGATCGGCATCGAGCACAACCTCGGCCTCACCTGCGACCCGGTCGGCGGCCTGGTCCAGATCCCCTGCATCGAGCGCAACGGCATGGCCTCGGTGAAGGCCGTCACGGCGGCCCGGATGGCCCTGCGCGGCGACGGCCGGCACCACGTCTCGCTCGACAAGGCGATCAAGACCATGAAGGAGACCGGGGCCGACATGAAGGTCAAGTACAAGGAGACCTCGCGCGGCGGCCTCGCGGTCAACGTCATCGAGTGCTGAACCGCCGCTGAGCGCCCCCGGAAACGGTACGGGGCCCCTGTCCGCGGTGGTTTCGCGGTCCGGGGCCCCCTGCGTCCTCCGGTGGCCAAGGGGGTGCGTGCCGCCGGGTGGGAAGTGCCGGGTTGTGCTGCCCGACGTGCATGACTATCGCACGCTGTGCACGGGCGGACAAAATCGAAACAAAGGCGTGTGCTTGAGTTCACCTTCGGATGCCAGGCAGCCATACACGGGGGTGATCCAAGGGCGACTCAAGGGCGGTCCGGGGCGGTTCAGCCGCCGCCGGCGGCCCGTTCGCGGATCTTCATCTCGAACCAGACGCCCTTGCCGCGCGGCAGCAGGTCCGCGCCCCAGCGGTCGGCGATCGACTCCACCAGGCGCAGGCCGTGGCCGTTCTGGTAGCCGACCTCGGTGGCCCGGATCAGGCAGGGCAGGGCGCGCGAGGAGTCCCGCACCTCGATCCGGAGCCACCCGGGGCGGCGGGTCACCTTCAGTCCGATCATCCGACCGCCGGTGTGCCGGACGGCGTTGGCCACCAGTTCACCCGTGAGCAACTCCACCGCCTCCAGGAGCTGGTGGAGTTTCCAGGTCCGTAAGACCGAGAGCACCAGCCGCCTGGCCACCCCGGCCGACTGCGGGCGGGAGGGCAGCCGCACCTCCTCCGCGGCGTCGGGATCGCTGAGCACGCCGAAGAAGAGGTGCTCCATCTCCTCCGGCGTCAGCCGCTCCAGATCGGCCAGCACCACGCCGGCGCCGAACCCTGACGGTTCGTCACCACGCGTGCCGGCAGGTGGAAGTGATGACCGCTCCGCTTCGCCCCATGCCGCCATGCGCCCCATCATTGCGGAACGCGAGCAAGTGCGTACGGACAATGAGCAAACGATCACTATTCATTTGGCATATGCCGTCAGCAACCGAACGGACGCCCGAGGGTCACCACTGCCCCCAGGGGAGGTTCCAACCGCCCAGTCCGTTGTCCGCGGAGACCACCGGCCCCTTGGAGTTGACCACCTTGAACACGTCCCCGACCAGGCTGGAGTCGTAGAGCTTGCCCGCCGGGGTGCTCGGGCTGCCGGCCGCGGTGTCGGTCACGCCGATGCAGCCGTGGCTGGCGTTGGAGCGGCCGATCGCGCTCCCGCTCCACGAATTGCCGTGCACGTAGGTGCCGCTGTCCGTCAACCTCATGGCGTGCGGAACCACCAGGTCGTACTCGTCGCCGGAACCCTCCTTGGTGACGCCGGCCGAGGTCATCCGGGTGGTGCCCTCCTTGGCCTCCACCACCATGACGCCGTTCCAGGTGTCGTACCCGGCCTTGCCGGCGGTGAACGCGACGCTGTCGACCTGCTGGCCGTCCCGGACCACCGCCATCTTGTGGGTGGCGACGTCGACGGTGGAGATCTGCGAGCGGCCGATGGTGAACGGTTCGTCCTTGTCCACGTCGCCGTACACGCCGGGCGCGGTCTCCACGTTCTTCAGCTTGTAGTGGATGGTGACCTTGGTGCCGGGCGTCCAGTAGTTCTCCGGCCGGAAGTCCAGCCGCTTCTCGTTGAACCAGTGGCCCTTGACCACGGTGCCGTCGGACGCCTCGAAGGTGATGCCGGCCAGCACCGCGTCCTTGTTCTTCACCGCCCGCTTGAAGGACACCGAGACGATCATGCCGACGCCGTACTCCCCGTTGTCGGCGATGTTGTCGCCGGTGCCGGCCTCCTTGTCGGGGGTGAGCGTGGTGAAGGTGGAGCGCGCGTTGACGACCACGCCCTTGGCGTCCTGGGCCAGCGCGTCGACGGTGTAGGCGGTGCTGACCGCCAGGCCGGCCTTCGGCGCCCAGCCGGTGCCGTCGGAGCTGAGGTCGCCCGGCACCTCGATGCCGTCCGGGCCGGTGACCTTGACCGAGGTGAGCTTGCCGTTGCCGGCCGACACCTTGACCTCGCCGGCCGGCTTCACGCCGGTGGCGCCGTTGGCGGGCTCGATCGCGATGGTCGCGGCCGACACCGCGGGGGTCGGGTCGGCGGAGGCCGCGCCGGAGCCGGCGACCGGGCTCTTGGGACTGTCCGCCTTGGCCGGGCTGGTACTGCAGCCGGCCGTCGTGACCATCAGCACCAGGGCGCCCGCGAGCGCCCCCACCGCGTAACCCCCGCGCTTCGCCTTCACGTTCCGCACTCCCCACGCACCTGCCCGTCGGATGACGGGTCTTTCGGTTGATATGACGGACCGGGGAGCGGAAACGTTGCGGGGGAAGTGTCCCGGTACGGTCACGAACGGCCGACGGCCCGGTGGTCGGGTGACCACCGGGCCGTCACGGCTCGCGCGCGAGGTGCTACCACTTGCTCCACGGGACGGTCCAGCCGCTCAGGCCGTTGTCCCCGTCGACGGTCTTGCCCTTGGAGTTCTTGATCTTCACCACGTCCCCGATCATCGAGGACTTGAAGAACTTCCCGCCGTTGGAGGTGTCGCTGCCGCCCTTGGCGTCGGCCAGGCCGACGCAGCCGTGGCTGGCGTTGGTCTTGCCGAAGGCGCTGCTCCAGTAGTTGCCGTGCACGTAGGTGCCGCTGCGGGTCAGGCGCATCGCGTGCGGCACGTCCTGGACGTCGTACTCGGCGCCCTTCACGTTGGCGACGGTGGCCGAGTTCATCCGGGTGACCACCTCCTTGGAGTAGATCACCATGGTGCCGTTCCAGGACGGGTTGTCGTCGTTGCCCGCCGTGATCGGGAGGGTCTCGGTCTTGCCGCCGCCGTGGTCCACCGTCATGGTGTGGGCCGCCGCGTCCACCGTCGAGACCTGGTAGCGGCCGATGCCGAACGGCTCGTCCTTGTCGACGTCGCCGTACACGCCGGGGGACACCTCGACGTTCTTCAGCCGGTACTTGACCGTCACCTTGCTGTTCGGCGTCCAGAAGTCCTCGGGCCGGAAGTCCACCCGCTTGTCGCCGAACCAGTGGCCCTTGGCGGTCTTGCCGTCGGAGCTGGTGACGGTGATGCCCGCCAGCACCGCGTCCTTGTTCTTGATCGGCTTGGCGAAGGTCACCGAGACGATCATGCCGACGCCGTAGGTGCCGTTGTCGGCGATGTTGTCGCTGGTGCCGGCCGTCTTCGCCGGGGTCAGCGTGGTGAAGGTGCTGGTCGAGGCGGAGACCAGGCCCTCGGAGTCGACCGCCTGGGCGGAGACGGTGTAGCTGGTGCCGACGGTCAGCTGGCCGCTGGGCTTCCAGCTCAGGCCGTCGTCGGAGACCTTGCCGTCGACCGCCTTGCCGTTCTTGTCGGTCACCGTGACAGTGGTGAGCTTGCCGCCGGCCACCGCCACCTGCAGGCCGTCCTTGGGCTGCACGTCGGTCGCGCCGTCGGCGGGCGTGACGGTCAGCTGGGCCGCCGAGGTCTTCGGGGCCGTGTCGGCCGGGGCCGAGGCCGAACTCCCGCCGCCGGCCGTGGCCTTGGCGTCCGCGGAGCCGTTGCCCCCGCCGTTGTCGTCGTTGCAGGCCGCGGTGCCCAGTAGCAGCGCCCCGCCCACCAGCAGGGCCGCCGCGGACCGCCTGGCCCGGCGTCCGCGCCCCGCCACCGCTCCGGTCGTACGAACCGTCTCCACCCCGCTGCTCCCCTCCCGGTATTCCCGGCGACTATCACGTGCTGGCACCCGGACCCGGTTCCACCGGATCGGGCGCGCCCGGCCTCCGGTTCCGGTCCGGGCCCGGGCGCGCGGTCAGGATAACCGGCCCGTCCGGGTGAAAGTTCGGCGGGAGCGGGGTGCCGGTTCAGTGAACCGCCCCGCCCGCCCTCCAGCGCGCCCAGTCGAGGTTCCAGTCGGAGAGGCCGTTGTCGGGGGCGACCCGCTCGCCGCGGGACCCGCGCACCTCCACCACGTCGCCGACCGCGGTGTGCCGGTAGAGCCAGCCGGCCGGGGAGTCGTCCGCACCGCCCTTGGCGTCGGGCAGGCCGATGCAGCCGTGGCTGGTGTTGGCGGCGCCGAAGACCGCGGGGTCGGTCCAGTAGTTGCCGTGCACGAAGGTGCCGGAGGCGGTCAGCCGCAGCGCGTGCGGGACGTCCTGGATGTCGTACTCGTCGCCGAGCCCGACCGTCCGCGAGTTCATCCTGGTCACCTCGAAGCGCTCGGAGACCACCATGGTGCCGAGGTAGGTGGAGTGCTCGGGGCTGCCGCCGCTGACCGGCAGGGTGCGCAGCACCCGGCCGTCCCGGCGGACGGTCATGGTGTGGGCGTCCAGGTCGACGGCGGCGACCAGCGAGCGGCCGACGGTGAAGTGCACGTCCTTGTCCTGGGTGCCGAGGTAGCCGGGGGCGCCCTCGACGTCCTTGAGCCGCAGCAGCAGGGTGACCCGGGTGCCGGACGGCCAGTACTCCCGGGGCCGGAAGTCGAGCCGCCGGTCGCCGAACCAGTGCGGGGCGATCTCCAGCGGCGGGTCGGAGACCACCGCGACGGCCCGCTCGACCGCGGCCCGGTCGGCGATCGGGTGCGAGAAGCGCAGCGAGACGGGCATCCCGACGCCGACGGTGGAGCCGTCCTCGGGGGTGAAGAAGCCGACGAAGGTGTGCTCGGGGGCGACGGTGGTGAAGCCGGCGTGCTGGACGGCGCGCAGGCCCCCGGCGTCCTCGGCGACCGCGTCCAGGGTGTAGGCGGTGGCGGTGGCGAGCCGGTGGTCGGCCGTCCAGGCGGTGCGGTCGGCGCTGAGCGTGCCGGGGACGGGCGCGCCCCGGTCGTCGGCCAGCCGGACGGTCAGCAGCCTGCCCCCGGCGGCCTCGACCCGGACCGGGGCGTCCACCGGGACGTCCTGCGCGCCGTCGCCGGGCCGCAGCGCGAGCTGGGCCCGGGAGACCGGCGGGGCCGCGTCGCCGTCCGCCCGCCCGTCCCCGCCGCCCCCGCCGGAGCAGCCGGCCAGCAGCGCCAGGGCGGCGGCCGTCGCCGCCCGCCGTGCCCAGAGCCGTCCCGCGGCGCGCATGCCGTCCTCCCGTTTTCGTCCGCTACCACCCGATAACGGGCACAACGAGCGATTCCGCCCCTCGGACACGGCCGAATGGTTTCCGCACCCGGCTGCACTGGGCACATGATCGATCACGGTGCGTCACTCATCCCGACCTGGGGTGACGAGGGCCGTCGGACAGGGAACAACCGGAAGAACGGGGACGGGCCCCCGGATTGCTGGGAGGGTCGCCATGACGGCGTGGCAGGAGCTGGGTACGGGCACGGACGGCCGGACGCGCCCGGCCGCCCGGTGGAACGGCTCGGCGCCCCGGCCCGGCGGCGCCGAGCCGTGGCCGGGCGGCTGGCAGCCGCTGGGCGCCCGGTTCCGCACCGGTCCGGAGGGCGGCCGGGGCACCAACTTCGCGCTCTGGGCGCCGCAGGCCGAGGCGGTCGACCTCTGCCTGTTCGACGAGCGCGGCCGGGAGAGCCGGCACCGGCTGACCGAGCAGACGTACCAGACCTGGCACGGCTACCTGCCGGGCGTGCTGCCCGGCACCCGCTACGGCTTCCGGGTGCACGGCCGGTGGGACCCGTGGACCGGCGCCCGGCACAATCCCGCCAAACTGCTGCTCGACCCGTACGCCCGGGCGGTCGACGGCGCCTACACCGCCCACGACGCGACCTGCGGGGCCGTCCGCAACTGGCCCGAGCAGGACGTGGCGGACACCGTCCGGGACGACCGGGACTCCGCGCCGCACGTGCCCAAGGCCGTGGTGGTGCACGACGACGACGACTGGTACGACGACCAGCGGCCGAAGACCCCGTGGGCCGAGACGGTGCTGTACGAGCTGCACGTGCGCGGCTTCACCATGCGCCACCCGGACGTCCCGCCCGAGCTGCGCGGCACCTACGCGGGCCTGGCGCACCCGGCGGCGATCGCGCACCTGACGCGGCTCGGGGTGACGGCGGTGGAGCTGCTGCCGGTGCACCACCACGTCAGCGAGGACCACCTGCAGGCCCGCGGCCTGGTGAACTACTGGGGCTACAACACGCTCGGCTACTTCGCCCCGCACGCCGGCTACTCGGCGAGCGGCAGCCGGGGCCAGCAGGTCGGCGAGTTCAAGCGGATGGTGCGGGCGCTGCACGCCGCGGGCATCGAGGTGATCCTCGACGTGGTCTACAACCACACCGCCGAGCAGGGCGTGATGGGCCCGACGCTGTCCTTCCGCGGCATCGACAACACGGGCTACTACCGGCCGGACCGCTCCCGCCGCGGCTACGCCGACTACACCGGCTGCGGCAACACGCTGGACACCCGCCGCCCGCCGGTGATCCGGCTGATCACCGACTCGCTGCGGTACTGGGTCGCCGAGATGGGCGTGGACGGCTTCCGGTTCGACCTGGCCGCCGCGCTGGCCCGCGGCGGGGACGGCGTGGAGATGGAGCACCCGTTCCTGGCCGCCGTCTCGCAGGACCCGCTGCTCAGCCGGGTCAAGCTGATCGCCGAGCCGTGGGACGTCGGCCCGGGCGGCTACCAGGTCGGCGGCTTCCCGCCGCTGTGGGGCGAGTGGAACGACCACTACCGGGACACCGTCCGGGACTTCTGGCGCGGCGCCCGGCCGGACGTCCGGGAGCTGGCGACCCGGCTCTCCGGCTCCTCCGACCTGTACCAGCGCGGCGGGCGCCGCCCGTACGCCTCGGTCAACTTCGTCACCGCGCACGACGGCTTCACGCTCCGCGACCTGGTCAGCTACGACCGCAAGCACAACGGCGCCAACGGCGAGGACAACCGGGACGGCACCGACGACAACCGGTCCTGGAACCACGGCGTCGAGGGCGACAGCGACGACCCGGCGGTCCGCTCGCTGCGGGTGCGCCAGCTGCGCAACCTGCTGACCACGCTGCTGCTCTCCAGCGGGGTGCCGATGCTCACCGCGGGCGACGAGATGGGGCGCACCCAGGGCGGCAACAACAACGCGTACTGCCAGGACAACGAGACGAGCTGGCTGGACTGGTCGCTGCTGGACGACCCGGACTGGCGCTCGCTGGCCGAGCTGACCGCCAGGCTGGTGCACCTGCGCCGGGCCCACCCGGTGCTGCGGCAGCGGGCGTTCTTCTCCGGCCGCCCGGCCGGGCCGGACGGGCAGCGGGACCTGACCTGGCTGACCCCGGCGGGCCGGGAGATGACGGACGCGGACTGGTTCTCGCCGGGGCAGGCGCTGGCGATGCGGCTGTCCGGCAGCGCGATCTCCGAGCGCGACCAGCGCGGTCGCGAGGTGCGCGACGCCGACTTCCTGCTGCTGCTGAACGCCGCCGCCGAGCCGCGGCACTTCACCCTGCCCGCCCCGCACGTCCCGGTGCTGGACACCGCGCTGGCCGGCGCGCCGGACCCGGTGCCGGTCGCCGAGGTGCTGCTGACCGGCCGTTCGGCGGTGCTGCTGACGGCGCCCGCCGCGCCCCGGCCGGCCTGAGCCCGGGTCGGCGCGCGGGATCCGGGTGTCCGCGCACCGCCGCGCCCCGCCGTGCACCGCCGCGCCGCACCACGCGTTCCGCGCCCCGCCGCGCGCCCCCGGGCCGTGCCTCCGCGCCGCGCCGCGTCGGCCTTGGCCGGTTCCCGATGACAGGGGCAAAAAACCGGATGAGAAATGTCGGCGGCACCGCTTACCCTCTCGGCGATGGCCGAGAACCAGCTCCCCGCTCCGCCCACCCCCGCGGATTCGAACGCCCCGTCAACAGACGGCGCACCAGGTTCACCCGGACCGGCACCCCGGTCCGCGGTGCGCTCGCTGCTGCGCCTGTGGCCCTACGCCCGCGAGGCCCGCTGGCGGATCTTCGGCGCGATGGCCGCCGCCGGGCTCGCCTCGCTCAGCGTGCTGGCCGTCCCGATCGTGCTGCGCCGGATCGTCGACGGCCCGGTCGCCCACCGCGACCTGTCCGGCCTGTGGCCGCTGGCCGGCGTCCTGCTGCTGCTCGGCGTCGCCGAGGCCGTCCTGTTCGGCGTCCGCCGGGTGATCGTGGCCCGCCCGCTCGCCAGGGTCGAGACCAGGCTGCGCGGCGAGCTGTTCGCCAAGCTGCAGCGGCTGCCGATCTCCTTCCACGACCGCTGGCCCTCCGGCCAGTTGCTCTCCCGGGCCACCTCGGACCTGTTCGTGCTGCGGCTGTTCCTGGCCTTCCCGCTGGTCTTCCTGGTCGTCAACTCCACGGTCTTCCTGACCGGCACCGCGCTGATGTTCGCGCTGGACTGGCGGCTCGCCCTGATCACCGTGCTCCCGGCGATCCCGCTGATGCTCGTCACCCGCCGCTTCGAGGCCGGGTACTCGACCGCCTCCCGGCTCGCCCAGGACCAGAACGGGGACCTGGCCACCGTGGTCGAGGAGTCGGTGCTCGGCATCCGGATCCTCAAGGCGTTCGGCCGGCACCGCACCATGGCCGAGGAGTTCCGCGACCGCAGCGCCGCCCTGCGCGGGACCGAGCTGCGCAAGGCCGGCCTGCTGGGCGACCTGTGGGCGGTCATCGTCGGCCTGCCCGAGCTGGCCCTCGGCGCCGCGCTGGCCACCGGCGCCGTCCTGGTCGCCCACGACGAGCTCTCGGTCGGCACCCTGGTCGCCTTCCTGTCCACCGCGATGGCGCTGCGCTGGCCGGTCGAGTCGATCGGCTGGCTGCTCGGCTTCTCCGCCGAGGCCGCCAGCGCCGCCAACCGCTACTTCGAGGTGATGGACGAGCCGGAGCCGGCCGATCCCCCCTCCGGCACCGCCCCGACGGACGACCGCGGCATCCGCTTCACCGGCGTCCGCTTCCGCTACCCCGACGCCCCGGCCGGCTCCCCCGACCTGCTGGCCGGCGTCGACCTGCACGTGCGCCCCGGCGAGACGCTCGCCCTGGTCGGCGCCACCGGCAGCGGCAAGACCACCCTCACCGCGCTGCTCCCCCGGCTGTACGAGCCCACCGCCGGGTCGATCACCCTGGACGGCACCGACGTCCGCGACCTGAGCCGCGCCGAGCTGCGCCGCCGGGTCGCCGTCGCCTTCGAGGAACCCACCCTGTTCTCCGCCACCGTCCGGGAGAACGTCCTGATGGGCGCCCCCGGCGCCACCCCCGAGCAGGTCGCCGCCGCCCTGGCCACCGCGCAGGCCGGCTTCGTCGACCGGCTCCCCGCGGGCCTGGACACCGAGGTCGGCGAGCAGGGCCTCAGCCTGTCCGGCGGGCAGCGCCAGCGGCTCGCGCTGGCCCGCGCCGTGGTCGGCGAACCCCGCTTCCTGGTCCTGGACGACCCGCTCTCCGCGCTCGACGTGCACACCGAGGCGCTGGTCGAGCGCGCCCTGCGGGAGGTCCTGGCCGACACCACCGCCCTGGTCGTCGCGCACCGCCCGTCCACAGTGCTGCTCGCCGACCGGGTCGCGCTGCTCGCCGACGGCCGGATCGCCGCCGTCGGCACCCACCAGGAGCTGCTGCGCTCCTGCCCCGCCTACCGGGCCCTGATGTCCGGCGAACCCGAGCTGGAAGGGGCGCTGGCCCGATGACCACCGCCGTCGCCGCACCCGTCGCCGCGGAGGACGACCTCCTCCCCCCGGCCGCCGACGACCAGGACATCCCCGTCCCGCCCGGCGCCCCGCGCGCCCTGCTCCGCTCGCTGCTCGCCCCGCACCGCCGCCGGATCGCCGTCGCCGTGCTGGCCGTCCTGCTCCAGCAGGCCGCGCTGCAGACCGGCCCGCTGCTGGTCGCCTACGCCATCGACCGGGGCGTGCCCGCGCTGCGCGGGCACGACTGGGGCCCGCTGGTCGCCGTCACCGCCGCCTACCTCGGCTGCGCGCTGGCCGCCACCCTGCTGCAGCGGGCGTTCATCCGCTCCGCCGCCCGGATCAACCAGGACGTCCTGCTGGACCTGCGCGGCCGGATCTTCCGGCACGCCCAGCGGCTCGGCCTCGACTTCCACGAGCGCTACACCTCCGGCCGGATCATCTCCCGCGCCACGGGGGACGTCGACACCCTGCGCGAACTGCTCTCCGAGGGCCTGCAGGAACTCCTGATGGTCTGCCTGTCGGTCGGCTACATCACGGTCGTCCTGGTGGTCGTCGACTGGCGCCTGGGCCTGGCCGCGCTGGCCTCCTTCCTGCCGATGTACCTGGTCATCCGGTCCTTCCGGCGCCGCTCCCAGCGGGTCTACCGCCGCTCGCGCACCGTCAGCGCCGGGCTGATCGTCCGCTTCACCGAGACCATGAACGGCATCCGCCCGGTGCAGGCGTTCCGCCGCGAGGCCGCCAACGACGAGGCGTTCGGCGCCGTCAACGCGCAGTCCGCCACCGCCACCGCGGACGGCCTGCTGGAGATGGCCCGGTACGTCTTCCTGTCCCGGCTGACCGCCAACGTCTGGGTCACCGGCGTGGTGGTGCTCGGCGCCTTCCTGGTCACCGACGGCAGCCTCGAACTCGGCGTGCTGACCGCCTTCGTGCTCTACCTGCGCCGGCTGTACGACCCGATCGACCAGCTGGCGATGTTCCTCAACAGCTACCAGTCCGCCGCCGCCGCGCTGGAGAAGATCTCCGGCCTGCTCGCCCACGAGCCGTCCGTGCCCGAGCCCGCCCGGCCCGCCGAACTGCCCGCCGCACCGGCCGGTGCGGGCGGCAAGGGCCGCGAGGTCGCCTTCCGGGCCGCCGCGTTCGGCTACGCCGGCGGCAAGCAGGTCCTCCCCCCGTTCGACCTGCGGCTGCCCGCCGGGCGGACCACCGCCGTGGTCGGCGCCACCGGCGCGGGCAAGTCGACGCTGGCCAAGCTGCTGGCCCGGTTCTACGACCCCACCGCCGGCGCCGTCACCCTCGACGGCGTCGACCTGCGCGAGCTGTCCACCGCCGACCTGCGGGCGAACGTGGTGATGGTGACCCAGGAGTCCTTCCTGTTCTCCGGCACGGTCGCCGAGAACATCGCGGTCGGCAAGCCCGACGCCACCCGCGCCGAGATCGAGGCCGCCGCCCGGGCGATCGGCGCCCACGCCTTCATCGCCGCCCTCCCCGACGGCTACGACACCGACGTGCGCAAGCGCGGCGGCCGCATCTCGGCCGGCCAGCGCCAACTGGTCGCCTTCGCCCGCGCCCTGCTCGCCGACCCCGCCGTCCTGATCCTCGACGAGGCCACCTCCTCGCTCGACGTCCCCGGCGAGCAGGCCGTCCAGCACGCCATGCGGACGGTCCTGGCCGGCCGCACCGCCGTGATCATCGCCCACCGCCTCTCCACCGTCGAGATCGCCGACCGCGTCCTGGTCATGGACCAGGGCCGCGTCGTCGAGGACGGCACCCCCGCCGAACTCATCGCCGGCGAGGGCCGCTTCGCCATCCTCCACCGGACCTGGAAGGACAGCCTGGTGTAGGGACGGGCACCACCGGGGGCTCACGAGAGCGGAGCCAGGGGCTCGGGGAACGGCGAGCCCCTGGTGGTGCATGCCCGTCTGCCGACAGTTCCCCGGGCCCCTGGCGGTGCTCCCCGTGAGGAGAAGGCAACCACCGGGCAACTCCCGGGCAACACCCGGGAATCCGCAGCGCCCTAATTTCTGTCACCCGACAGAAATCGCCTGCGGAAGGCCGGTGCCCCATGACCACCAGCACGACGTCCGCACCCCCGGCCGCCGCCCGGGGCGCGGCCGACTACCCCCAGCAGTTGCACCGCACCATCGGCCGGTTCGGATCGTTCGCGGCCGGCTTCTCCTTCATCTCGGTCCTCACCACGGTCTTCCAGCTGTTCGCCTTCGGCTACGGCGCGGCCGGCCCCGCCTTCGTCTGGACCTGGCCCGTCGTGCTGCTCGGCCAGCTGCTGGTGGCCGCGTGCTTCGCCGAACTCGCGGCCCGCCACCCGTTCTCGGGCGCGATCTACCAGTGGGCGAGCCGGATGGCGGGCCCGGTGTACGGGTGGTTCACCGGCTGGCTGATGGTGCTGGGCCAGGTCGTGGTGGTGGCCGCGGCGGCCCTCGCGCTGCAGGTGGTGCTGCCCGCCCTGTGGTCCGGCTTCCAGCTGCTGGGCGGCGACCCGTCCCCGACCACGGCGAGCGGCGCGGCGAACGCCGTCCTGCTCGGCGCGGCGCTGATCGCGCTGACCACCTTCCTGAACGCCGTGGACAACCGGGTGCTGACGCTGGTCAACGGCGTCGGGGTGAGCGCGGAGATCCTGGGCATCGCGCTGATCGTGGTCGCCCTGTTCAGCCACGCCGAGCAGTCGCCGGGGGCGCTCCTGCACACCGCGCCGGACGGCGGTGGCGGCGGTGGCGGCGGCTGGGCGCTGCTGGTGGGGGCGTTCACCGCGGCGTACGTGATGATCGGCTTCGACAGCGCGGGCGAGCTCTCCGAGGAGACCCTGGCCCCGCGCCGGACCGCGCCCCGGACCATCCTGACCGCGCTGGCGACCGCGGGGCTGAGCGGCGGACTGCTGCTGCTCGGCGGGGTGCTGGCGGCACCGAGCCTGACCGACGGGCGGCTGGCGGCCGAGGGGCTGCCGTACGTGCTGACCAGCCGGCTGGGCGACGGCCTGGGGCGGGTGCTGCTCGCGGACGTCGCGGTCGCGGTGTGCGTCGGCACCCTGGCGATGCAGACGGCGGGCGCCCGGATGGTGTTCTCGATGGCCCGCGACGGCGCGCTGCCGGGCTCGCGCCGGCTGGCCGCGGTCGCCCCGGGCAGCGGGACGCCGCGCTGGGCGGCGCTCGCGGTGGGCGTCCCGGCGGTCGGCTTCCTGCTGCTCAACCTGGCGGCCCCGGCGGCGTTCGTGGCCCTCTCCTCGACCTGCGTGGCCCTGGTGTACGCGGCGTACGCGCTGGTGGTGGGCGCGGTGCTGGCCCGCCGCCTGCGCGGCCTGCCGCTCGGCGAGGGCGCGCCCGCGACGGACGAGACCGGCCGCCCGCTGTTCTCGCTGGGCCGCTGGGGCCTGCCGGTGAACGCGGCGGCCCTGCTGTACGGGGTGGCGATGACGGTGGACCTGGCCTGGCCGCGCGCCGCCGTCTACGACCCGGAGGGCGGCCACTGGTACCTGCGCTGGTTCGCCCTGCTGACCTTCGCCGCCGCCCTCGCCCTCGGCGCGGCCTACCGCCTGCGCCGCCGACGCCGCTGAGCTCCGCCCCTCCCACGGCCGCCCGCACCCCGGGCGGCCGCCGCACGTCCGCCCCCGCCCCCGGCCGTCTCCACCCCGCCGTGCCCCGCCGTGCCCCGCCGTGAGGGGACGGTAACTCCCGCGTCACGCCGGGGCAATGACGCCGAATCCGCCCCTCCCTAATTTCTGTCGCATGACAGAAACCCCCCGTGCCGAGGGCGGACCCGGCACCGCCACCACCACGGCCGCCCGTGCCCACGCCAGGTCCCAGGCGGGCACGGTCGTGGACTGCATGCCGCAACTGCCGCCGCCGGACGGCACGTTGTGGTCGGAGACCGTCGCGGGCGGCGGTTACACCCAGCTCTCGCTCCCGGCGGGCGCGCACGTCGCGCTCACCGACCGGGACGGCGACGCCTGCGCGCACCTGGTGCTGTTCGTGGCCGGCCGCCCCTGGGAGCGACTGAACCCGGCGGACACCGTGAAGGTGCAGTGGAACGCCTACCTGGCGACGGGCAGTCAGCTGCTCTCGGACCAGGGCCGGGTGCTGGCCACCCTGGTCGAGGACACCTCCGGCCGGCACGACGCCCTCGCGGGGGCGTCGACCGCGGCCCGCAACCGCGCCCGCTACGGGGACGGTTCGGCGCACGGCCCGTCCCCGGCGGGCCGCGAGCTGCTGGTGCTGGCCGCGGCCAAGCAGGGCCTGGCGCCGCGCGACCTGCCCGCCCCGGTCTCGTTCTTCCGCGGCGTCACGGTGGACCCGGACGGTTCGCTGCGCCCCACCGGTTCGGCCGGCCCGGGGGCCCGGGTGGTGCTGCGGCTGGAGCAGCACGCCACCCTGCTGCTGGCCAACACCGCCCACCCGCTGGATCCGCGTCCGGCCTGGCACTGCACCCCGCTGCGGGTCACCGCCACCCCGGGCGCCGTGACCGGCCCCGGCGACCCGCACTGGGACGCCACGCCCGAGCGCCACCGCGCCCACCTCAACACCGCCGCCCTGGGGGCCCGATGACCACCACCGCCGTCCCGGAGACCGCCGTCCCGGAGACCACCGCACCGGAGACCGTCGTCCTGGACGAGGTCGTCCCGGCCCGCGCCGCCTGGTCCGCCGTGGTCCGCGCGGGCCAGTGGCTGACCGTCACCGACCTGCACGGCAACCAGGCCGTCGACTGCCTGCTGTACGACGCGCACGACACCGCGGTGCGCTACAGCGCCGCCGACACCCTGCAGGCGTCCGGCAGCGTCTTCGTGACGGCCGGCACGGTGCTGATGTCGAACGAGCACACGCCGCTGATGACGGTGGTCGAGGACGACTGCGGGCGGCACGACACGATCGCGGGCGCCTGCTCGAAGGAGTCGAACACGCTGCGCTACGGCCACCACACCGGGTCGCAGCACGCCTGCGTGGAGAACTTCCTGGCCGAGGGGGCCCGGCACGGGCTGGGCAAGCGGGACCTGGTGTCGAACATCAACTGGTACATGAACGTGCCGGTGGAGGCGGACGGCACGCTGGGCATCGTGGACGGGCTCTCCGCGCCGGGCCTGCGGGTGGTGCTGCGGGCGGAGCGGGACGTGCTGGTGCTGGTGTCGAACTGCCCGCAGGTGAACAACCCCTGCAACGGCTTCGACCCGACGCCGGTCCGGATGACGGTCACCGAGCGCACCGGCACCACCGAGGGCGGCCCGCGATGAGCTTCGACACCCTGCTGGTCGCCAACCGGGGCGAGATCGCGGCCCGGATCATCCGCACCGCGCGCCGGATCGGCCTGTCCACCGTCGCGGTGTTCTCCGACCCGGACCGCTCGGCCCCGCACGTGCGGACGGCCGACCGGGCGGTGCGGCTGGGCCCGGCCGCCGCGAAGGACAGCTACCTGCGGGCGGACGCGGTACTGGCCGCCGCGCTGGAGTGCGGCGCGGGCGCGGTCCACCCGGGGTACGGGTTCCTGTCGGAGGACGCGGCGTTCGCCCGCCGGGTGGAGGCGGCGGGCCTGGCGTTCGTCGGCCCGACCCCGGCCCAGCTGGAGGTGTTCGGCGCCAAGCACACCGCGCGGGCGGCGGCCGAGGCGGCGGGGGTGCCGCTGCTGCCGGGCACCGGGCTGCTGGCGGACCTGCCCGCGGCGCTGGCGGCGGCCGAGGCGGTGGGCTACCCGGTGATGCTGAAGGCCACCGGCGGGGGCGGCGGCATCGGCATGCGGGCCTGCCGGGACGCGGCGCAGCTGGCCGACGCCTGGGAGGGCGTGCAGCGGGTGGCGGCGGCGAACTTCGCCACCGCGGGGGTGTTCCTGGAGCGGCTGGTGGAGCGGGCCCGGCACGTGGAGGTGCAGGTGTTCGGCGACGGCGCCGGCCGGGTGGTGACCCTGGGCGACCGGGACTGCTCGTTGCAGCGCCGCCACCAGAAGGTGCTGGAGGAGGCCCCGGCGCCCGGCCTGCCCGCCCGGGTCCGCCGCGAACTGGCCGATTCAGCGCGGCAGTTGTGCGCCTCGGTGGACTACCGCTCGGCGGGCACGGTGGAGTACGTGTACGACGCGGTCCGCGAGGAGGCGTACTTCCTGGAGGTCAACACCCGGCTGCAGGTGGAGCACCCGGTCACCGAGGCGGTGTACGGGGTCGACCTGGTCGAGTGGATGCTGCGGCTGGCCCGGGGCGAGCGCGCGGTGGTGCGCGAGGTCGGTGCGCCGCGCGGGCACGCGGTGGAGGCCCGGGTGTACGCCGAGGACCCGTCGCGGGACCACCGGCCGAGCGCGGGCCTGCTGACCGAGGTGGTCTTCCCGGCCGGTGTCCGGGTGGACACCTGGGTGGAGACCGGCACCGAGGTGACCACCGCCTACGACCCGATGCTGGCGAAGGTGATCGCGCACGGCGCGGACCGGGCCGACGCGCTGGAGCGGCTCACCGAGGCCCTGGCGGACACCCGGATCCACGGCATCGAGACCAACCTGGGCCTGCTGCGGGCGATCCCGGCGGTGGCGGAGGTGGTGGCGGCCGGGCACCACACCGGGACGCTGGCGCACGTGGCGGACCCGACGCCGCGGATCGAGGTGGTCCGGGCGGGCACCCAGACCACCGTGCAGGACTGGCCGGGCCGCACCGGCTACTGGCACGTCGGGGTGCCGCCGTGCGGGCCGATGGACGACCTGTCGTTCCGGCTCGGCAATCGGGCGCTGGGCAACCCGGAGGGCGCGCCCGGCCTGGAGTGCACGCTGCTCGGCCCGGCGCTGCGGTTCACCGCCCCGACCTGGGTGTGCGTGACGGGCGCCCCGACGGCGGTGACGGTGGACGGCGCGCCGGTGCCGCAGTGGGAGCCGGTGCTCGTCCCGGCGGGCGGGCTGCTGGACGTGCCGGCCCCGGCCGGTCCGGGGCTGCGCTGCTACCTGCTGGTGGCGGGCGGCCTGGACGCCCCGGCGTTCCTGGGCAGCGCGGCGACGTTCACGCTGGGCGGCTTCGGCGGCCACGGCGGCCGGGCGCTGCGCCCCGGGGACGTGCTGCACGGCGGCACCGGCCCGCTCGGCCCGGGCGCGGGGCCGGTCGCCGACCGGCCGGAGTTCACCTCGTCCTGGCTGCTGCCCGCGGTCGAAGGACCGCACGCCGCACCGGAGTTCTTCACCGAGCGGGACATGGCCGAGTTCTACGCCGCCGACTGGTCGGTGCACTTCAACAGCGCCCGCACCGGGGTGCGCCTGGTCGGCCCGAAGCCCGCCTGGGCGCGCCGGGACGGCGGCGAGGCGGGCCTGCACCCGTCGAACATCCACGACACCCCGTACGCGGTGGGCGCGGTCGACTACACCGGCGACATGCCGGTGCTGCTGGGGCCGGACGGGCCGTCGCTGGGCGGGTTCGTCTGCCCGGCGACGGTGGTCTCCGGGCAGCGCTGGAAGCTGGGGCAGCTGCGCCCGGGCGACACCGTCCGCTTCGTGCCGGTGACCACCGGCGACGCGGCGGAGCTGCGCCGGGCCCCGGCCGCCGTGCCCGCCCCCTCGCGCCCGGCGGTGCTGGACGGCGGCGTGCTGGACCGCCTGCCGGCGGGCCCGGGCCGCCCGGCGGTGACGTACCGGCGCAGCGGGGACGACAACCTGCTGGTCGAGTACGGGCCGATGCAGCTGGACCTGGCGCTGCGGATGCGGGTGCACGCGCTGGCGGAGCTGGTCGCGGACCGGCGCCCGGCGGGCGTGGTCGACCTGACGCCGGGCATCCGCTCGCTCCAGGTGCACGTGGATCCGGATGTCCTCCCGATCGCCGAACTCCTGTCCCTCGTAGGCGAGTTGGAACAGCAACTGCCGCCCGCCGAGCAGCTGGTGGTGCCCAGCCGGACGGTGCACCTGCCGCTGTCCTGGGACGATCCGGCGACCCGGGAGGCGATCGAGCGGTACATGGCGGGGGTGCGCGACGACGCGCCGTGGTGCCCGTGGAACATCGAGTTCATCCGCCGGATCAACGGCCTGGCCTCAGTGGACGAGGTGTACCGGACGGTGTTCGACGCCGAGTACCTGGTGCTGGGCCTGGGCGACGTCTACCTGGGCGCGCCGGTGGCGACCCCGCTGGACCCGCGGCACCGGCTGGTCACCACCAAGTACAACCCGGCCCGGACCTGGACGGCGGAGAACTCGGTCGGCATCGGCGGCGCCTACCTCTGCGTGTACGGCATGGAGGGCCCGGGCGGCTACCAGTTCGTCGGGCGGACGGTGCAGATGTGGTCGGGCTGGCAGCAGCGCGGCCCGTTCACGCCGGGCGCGCCCTGGCTGCTGCGGTTCTTCGACCGGATCCGCTGGTACCCGGTGTCGGCCGAGGAGCTGCTGGAGCTGCGCGCCGACATGGCCGCGGGCCGGTTCGAACCGCGGATCGAGGAGGGCGAGTTCGCGCTCGCCGAGCACCTGCGCTTCCTGGCCGACCAGGCCGGTCCGATCGAGGAGTTCCGGGCGGTGCAGGCGGCGGCGTTCGAGGCGGAGCGGCGGGCCTGGGAGGAGTCCGGCGAGTTCGACCGGGCCGACCTGGCGGCCGCCGCGGAGCCCGCCGCGCCGCGCGCGGTGGTGGTGCCGCCGGGCGGCGGCGTGGTGGAGGCCGAGTTCACCGCCTGCGTGTGGAAGGTGGACGTGGCCCCGGGCGAACGGGTGCGCAGGGGACAGCGGTTGATGGCACTGGAGGCGATGAAGATGGAGTCCGCGGTGGTCTCGGACCGGGACGGCGTGGTCGCCGAGCTGCTGGTCGGCTCGGGCGACCAGGTGCGGGCGGGCAGCCCGCTGGTGGTGCTGGGGGCCCCGGCGTGAGCGCCGTCGAGCGGGTGCGCCGGGCGTACGCGCGGATCGCCGCGGTCGACCGGCCGGAGGTGTGGATCGACCTGCGGCCCGAGGCGGAGGCGGCGGCCGAGGCGGCCGGGGTGGACGCCCGGGTGGCGGCGGGCGAGCGGCTGCCGCTGGCGGGCACGGTGTGCGCGGTGAAGGGCAACATCGACGTGGCGGGCCTGCCGACCACGGCGGGCTGCCCCTCGTACGCCTACCGGCCGGAGCGGGACGCCCCGGCGGTGGCCCGGCTGCGGGCGGCGGGCGCGGTGGTGCTGGGCACCACCAACCTGGACCAGTTCGCCACCGGCCTGGTCGGCACCCGCAGCCCGTACGGCGCGGTCCGGGGCGCGGTCGACCCGGACCGGATCTCGGGCGGTTCCAGTTCGGGTTCGGCGGTGGCGGTGGCGCTGGGCCTGGTGGACCTGGCGCTGGGCACCGACACGGCGGGCTCGGGCCGGGTCCCGGCGGCGCTGAACGGCGTGGTGGGCCTGAAGCCGACCCCGGGCCTGGTGCCGACCGACGGCGTGGTCCCGGCCTGCGCGAGCCTGGACTGCGTCTCGGTGTTCGCCCGCACGGTCGACGAGGCCGAGTCCGCGCTGCGGCTGCTCGCCGACCCGGCCCCGGCCGCCCCGGGCCGCCGGCCGGGCCCCTGGCGGGTCGCCGTCCCGGCGGCCGACCGGCTGGGCGTCCTGGCGGACGGCTGGGCGGCGGCGCACGCGGCGGCGGCCGGCCGGCTGGCGGCGGCGGGCGCCGAGCTGCGGGACGTGGACCTGGCGCCGTTCGACGCGGCGGCGGCGCTGCTGTACGGGGGCGCGTTCGTCGCCGAGCGGTACGCCGCGGTGGGCGCGTTCACGGACGCGGCGGCCGGGCGGGGCGATCCGGGGCTGGATCCGGTGGTGGCGGGCATCGTCCGGGCCGCCGGGCGGGTGCCCGCGCACCGGCTGTTCGCCGATCGGGTCGAGCTGGAACGGCTGCGGGCCGCCGCGCTGGCCGAACTCGGCGACGCGGACGCCCTGTTGCTGCCGACCACCACCTGGCACCCGACCTTCGCCGAGGTCGCCGCCGACCCGGTGGGCGCCAACACCCGGCTGGGCCGGTTCACCAACTCGGCGAACCTGCTGGGCCTGTGCGCGGTCGCCGTCCCGGCGGGCACGGTCGGCGGCCTGCCGTTCGGCGTGATGCTGGTCGGCCCGGCCCGCACCGAGGAGCGGCTGGCCGCGCTGGCCCGGCTGCTGACCGCGCCGCCGGTGCGGCTGGCGGTGTTCGGCGCGCACCTGACCGGGCAGCCGCTGAACGGTCAACTGGCCGCGCTGGGCGGCCGGTTCGTCGCCGAGGTGCATACCGCGCCGGAGTACCGGATGTACGCGCTGGACACCCTCCCGCCCAAGCCGGGCCTGGTCCGGGTGGCGGAGGGCGGCGCGAGCCTGCCGGGCGAGCTGTGGGAGCTGCCGGCGGCCGGCCTGGGCGCGCTGCTGGGCGCGCTGCCGCCCCCGATGGTGCTCGGCCAGGTCCGACTGGCGGACGGCTCGGGGGCGCCGGGCTTCCTCTGCGAACCGGCCGCGCTGGCGGGCGCGGTGGACGTCACCGCGGCCGGCGGCTGGGCCGCCCATCTCACCAGTCGAAGTCTTTCAGTCTAGCTATCTAATTTTTGCAATGCCTGTCGAATATATTGCCGCCTGGTGTCAACGTCGTTACGCTCCCGGGTCGTCGGGTCGCGGACCTGACAAGACGTCGTCAACCGGGCGGAGGCAGCGGCATGGTGGTATCGCGACGGGTTTTCCTGCAGGCGGCAGCGGCGGCGGGCGTGGTCGGGGCGGTGGGGCTGGGCGAGGGCCTGGCCGCGGCCCCGGCCCGCGCCGCCAGTCCCGCGGGCGACGTGGTCGGCAAGGTGACGGTCGGCTACCAGGGCTGGTTCGCCTGCCCGGGCGACGGCGCCCCGATCAACGGCTGGTGGCACTGGGCGCAGAACTGGGGCCAGGCGCCCTCGAACACCAACAAGGCCGTCGTCGCCTGGCCGGACGTCCGCGAGTACCCGAAGACGTACGCCACGGCCTTCGCGAACCTGAACAACGGCCAGCAGGCGTCGCTGTTCTCGTCCTACGACCAGTCCACGGTCGACGTCCAGTTCCGCTGGATGAAGCAGTACGGCATCGACGCCGCCGCCCTGCAGCGCTTCAACCCGACCGGCGGCGAGGGCCCGACCCGGGACGCGATGGCGGGCAAGGTGCGCAGCGCGGCGGAGTCCCAGGGCGTGAAGTTCTACATCATGTACGACGTCTCGGACTGGACCACCATGCAGTCGGACATCAAGGCCGACTGGACGAACAAGATGAGCGCGCACACCGCCTCGCCCGCGTACGCCCGGCAGAACGGGAAGCCGGTGGTGTGCATCTGGGGCTTCGGCTTCAACGACAACCAGCGCCCGTTCACCCCCGCCCAGTGCCTGGACGTCCTCAACTGGTTCAAGGCGCAGGGCTGTTACGTGATCGGCGGGGTGCCGACCTGGTGGCGCACCGGCGACCGGGACTCCCGGGCCGGCTTCTCCGACGTCTACCACGCCTTCGACATGCTCTCGCCCTGGCTGGTGGGCCGGATCGGCAGCGCGGCCGACGCCGACAACTTCTACAACGTGGCGACCGTCCCGGACCTGGCGGAGTGCGCCGCGCACGGCATCGACTACCAGCCGTGCGTGCTGCCCGGCGGGGTCGGCGACCGGCAGCGGGCGCACGGCGACTTCATGTGGCGGCAGTTCTACAACATGGCCCGGGCCGGGGTGGCCTCCGCGTACATCTCGATGTTCGACGAGTACAACGAGGGCAACCAGATCGCCAAGACCGCCGAGTCCCAGAGCTGGGTGCCCGCCGGGTCCGGGTTCCTGGCGCTGGACGAGGACGGCACCGCCTGCTCCTCCGACTACTACCTGCGGCTCACCGGCGACGGCGGCCGGATGCTCAAGGGACAGCTGCCGGTGACGGCCGCCCGCCCGACCCAGCCGTTCCCGACCGCGCCGGACACCACCGCCCCGACCGCGCCGGGCGGCCTGCGGGTGACCGGCCAGAGCGACACCACGGTCTCGCTGGCCTGGAACGCCGCCACCGACAACGTGGCCGTCACCGGCTACCGGGTGCTGCTCGGCGACGCGGTCGCGGCCACCACCGCCGGCACCGCGCTCACCGTCACCGGCCTGTCCCCCTCGACCGCGTACGGCTTCACCGTCCGGGCCCTGGACGCGGCGGGCAACGTCTCCCCCGCCTCCGGCCAGGTCACCGCGACCACCTCCGCCGCCACCGTCCCCACCGGCAACCTGGCGCTGCACCGCCCCACCGCGGAGAGCGGCCACACCCAGGGCTACGGCTCCGGCAACGCGGTCGACGGCGACCCGAACAGCTACTGGGAGAGCGTCAACAACGCCTTCCCGCAGTGGCTGCAGACCGACCTCGGCGCCACCCTCCCGGTGCGCCGGATCGTCCTGACCGTCCCCCCGGCCGCCGCCTGGGCCACCCGCACCCAGACCGTGGAGGTGCAGGGCAGCACCGACGGGTCGGCCTTCACCCGCCTGCTCGCCCCCGCCGGCCGCGTCTTCGACCCGGCCACCGGCAACAGCGCCACCCTCACCCTCCCGGCCGGCACCAGCGCCCGCCACCTGCGGCTGGTGTTCACCGCCAACACCGGCTGGCCGGCCGGCCAGGTCGCCGAACTCCAGGTCTACGCCTCGTAGTCCGGCGCCGGAGCCCGGCGCGGAACAATTCCGTTCGACCGATCGGTCGTATCCGTTACGCTCCCCGGAGCCCGGGCCGGCAGCACGCCGGCCCTGGCCTTCCGGAGGGGAATCCATGACGCACATCCCGGCCCGGCGCCTGCGCGCCGGCCTGACGGCGGCCTCCGCCGTCGCCCTGACCCTGCTCGTCCCCGGCACCGCGGGCGCCGCCACCGGCACCCCGCTCACGCCCACCGACCTGACCAACGGCGGCCGCCCCTGCGCCACCGACCCGGCCGACCCCGCCGTGCTGCACGACGACCCCTACGGCGGCCCCTCGGTCTCGGGCACCACGCACCACAGCGACCCCTCGGCGTGGCAGCTGGACGAGGAGTTCGCGTACTGGCCGACCGCCGACCCGGCGCAGGTCAACACCGTCGTCCGCCACGGCGCCCGGCCGGACTCGCCCACCACCACCTACCTGCCGCACATCGCCGACGGCCAGGGCTACGGCTGGCAGGCCCGCACCGTCGACCCGGCCACCGGCGCGGCCTCCGACTGGTCGGCCGCCTGCTACCTGACGGCCGACAACACCGCCCCGGCCACCGCGCCCACCGTCACCTCGTCCAACTACCCGGAGAACCAGTGGACCGCCGGCGGCAGCCCGGTGCGGTTCACCTTCACCGCGAACGGCACGGCCGACGTGGTCGCCTTCCGCTACACCTGGCCGGCCGGCCAGTCGGGCACCGTCCAGGCGGACGCCCCCGGCGGCTCGGCCACCGTCGACCTGGTCCCGCCGGCCGGCACCGAGGGCCCGACCCTGTTCCGGGTCCAGAGCGTGGACCGGGCCGGCAACTCCTCCGCCCCCAGCGACTACCAGCTGCTGATCCTCCGGACCTCGCCGACCGTCACCAAGACCTCCCACTCGCCGCTGTTCGGCAAGCCCGCCACCTTCCGGCTCACCCCGGACGCGGGCGTGCAGGCCGCCTCCCCGGTGGTCGGCTACACGGTGACCAACACGATGACGTACGAGACGACCACCGTCCCGGCCGGCCCGGACGGCACCGCCGAGCTCACCCTCGTCCTGAAGAGCCCCCGGGGCGACAGCCTGGAGGTGACCTCCACCAGCGCCAACGGCTGGACGAGCAGCCCGGCCCGCTGGTCGGAGCCGATCGACACCACCCCGACGGTCACCTCCACGGACTTCCCGGAGGAGAACTACGGCGGCGCGGCCGGCACCCCCGGCACGTTCCACCTCGCCCCGAAGATCGAGGGCGCCCAGATCGCGAGCTACACCTACCGCTTCGGCTGGTCCGACCAGTGGACCACCGTCCCGGCCGGCCCGCACGGCGAGGCCGACATCAGCTGGACCCCGCCGGCCGGCGACTGGTACGTGCTGGAGTCCTACGCGACCACCAAGGACGGCATCGAGCTCAGCCACCGCGATTACTACTTCGCCGTCAACTGACCTCCCCGCGGGCCCCGGCACCGGCCGGGGCCCGCACCCGTCCCGCCCCTCACCCCATCGTCCGAGCCGTCCCGGCGCCCACCGTTACGCTCCCCGCGTGAACGATCCGACGGCCGGCGACCCCGGCGAACCAGACGTCCGCAGTCCGCTCCGCTTCCTGTGCTGGCTGGCCACCAGCCAGCTCCGCCGCTCGCTGGCCGGCACCTTCTTCGGCACCGCCTGGATGCTCGGCCTGACCGTCCAGCCCTACCTGCTCTCCCGCGCCGTCGACGACGGGCTGCGCACCGGCCGCACCGCCGTCGTCCTGGGCTGGGCCGCCGCGATGCTCGGCTTCGGCCTGCTCTCCGCGGCGCTCGCCTGGTTCCGGCACCGCACCATGACGCTGGTCCGCCTCGACGCCACCTTCCGCACCGTCAACGTGGTGCTGCGGCACAGCACCCGGCTGGGCGCGGCGCTGCCCCGGCAGGCGACCGCGGGCGAGGTGGTCACCATCGGCGTCTCCGACGTGATCCGGATGTCCCTGGCGCTGACCTTCGTCGGCCCCGGCGTCGGCGCGGTGGTCTGCTACCTGGCGGTCGCCGCGCTGCTCCTGGCGCTCTCGCCGCTGCTGGCCCTGACCGTCCTGCTCGGCCTGCCGCTGCTCGGCCTGGCGATGCGCCCGCTGTTCGCCCGCCAGCGCGCCGCCGAGAACCGCTACCGCGACCGCCAGGCCCGGCTGACCGCCCGCTTCGAGGACCTGGCCGGCGGGCTGCGGGTGCTGAACGGCCTCGGCGGCAAGGACGTGTACGCGGGCCGCTACCGGGACGACTCCCGCCTGCTGCGCGCCGAGGGCTACCGGGTCGGCGCCGTCACCAGCTGGATCCAGGCCCTCGGCACCGGCCTGCCCGTCCTGCTGCTGGCCGCCGTCACCTGGATCGGCGCCCGCCTCGCCGTCTCCGGCCAGTTGACGCCCGGCCAGCTCGCCGCGGCCTTCGGGTACGCGGCCGTGCTGGTCTCCCCGGTCTACTTCCTGCTGGAGATCGGCCAGGACGTCGCCCGCGCCCTGGTGAGCGCGCGCCGGGTGGTCGACTTCCTCGCACTCTCCCCCGACCCCGACCTCGGCACCGCCGAACCGCCCTCCGGCCAGGCCGAGTTGGTTGATCCCGAGTCCGGCGTCCGGCTGGCCCCCGGCACCCTCACCGTGCTGGCCTGCGCCCGCCCGGCCGACAGCGCCGCCGTCGCCGAACGCCTCGCCCGGTTCGACGCCGCCGGCGCCGAGTGGGGCGGCACCCCGCTCACCGAGCTGCCGCTGACCGCCGTCCGCGACCGGATCACCCTGGCCGAGAACGAGGCCGCCCTGTTCGCCGGCACCCTGCGCGAGACCGTCCGCGGCCGCACCGGGGCCGACGACGCCGCCCTGCTCGCCGCGATCGAAGCCGCCGCCGCCCGCGACGTCCACGACGCCCTGCCCGGCGGCCTGGACGCCCCGATCGCCGCCGACGGCCGCAACCTCTCCGGCGGCCAGCGCCAACGCCTGCGCCTGGCCCGGGCGTTGACCGCCGACCCGGAGGTCCTGCTGGCCGTCGAACCCACCTCCGCGGTCGACGCCCACACCGAGGCCGCGATGGTCGCCGGCCTGCGCGCTGCCCGCGCCGGCCGCACCACCCTGCTCACCAGCACCTCCCCCCTGCTGCTCGACCGCGCCGACACCGTGCACTACCTGATCGACGGCGAGGTCGCCGCCACCGGCACCCACCGCGAGCTGCTCCGCACCCGCCCCGACTACCGCGCCCTGGTCGCCCGCGACGCCGACTCCCCCGCCGACTCCCGCGCCGACTCCCGTTCCGAGGAGGCCAGTTGACCAGGACTCCGGCCCAGGCCGCCCCCGACTTCCCCGCCCGGGAGGAGAGTTGAGCACCCTCCCGATCGCCACCACCCGCCAGGTCCGGCGGGCCGCCGTCGCCCTGGTCCGGGCCGACGGCCGCGCCTTCGCCACCGTCCTCGCGCTCAACGTCGCGGCCGCCCTGCTCGGCCTGGCCGGGCCCTGGCTGCTCGGCCGGATCATCGACCGGGTCGCCACCGGGGCCACCACCGGCGACGTCGACCGGCTCGGCCTGCTGCTGCTCTGCTGCGCCGCCGTCCAGATCCTGGCCGCCCGCCAGGCCCGCTACCTGGCGCACCGGTTCGGCGAGCGCTCCGCCGCCGAGGTCCGCGAGCAACTGCTGGACCGGGTCCTCGCGCTGCCCGCCGCCACCGCCGAGCGCGCCGGCACCGGCGACCTCACCGCCCGCGGCACCGCCGACTCCACCGCCGTCGGCGAGACGCTCCGGGACGCCGCCCCCGAGCTGCTCGTCTCCGGCGCACAGGTGCTGTTCATCCTCGGCGCGATCCTCACCGTCAGCCCGCTGCTGGGCGCCTGCGGGCTCCTCGCCGTCCTCGGCACCGTCCTCGGCTCCCGCTGGTACCTGCGGCGCTCCCGCCCCGCCTACCTCGCCGACCGGGCCGCGACCGCCGGGCTCGCCGAGGTGCTCTCCGCCACCGCGAACGGCGCCCGCACCGTCGACGCCCTGGGCCTGGGCGGGCAGCGCCTGGCCGCCGGCCGCGAAGCCGTCGCCACCACCCACCGGGCCCGGCTGCGCACCCTGTACCTGCGGCTGCGCTACTTCGCGGTCATCAACGTCTCGTACACCCTCTCGGGCGTGCTGGTCCTCCCGCTCGGCGCCGTCCTGGTCGCCCACCACACCGTCACCCTCGGCGCGGCCGTCGCCACCTCGCTGTACCTGCAGCGCGTCGTGGACCCGCTCGACAGCATCGTCGTCCTGCTCGAATCCCTGCAGAGCAGCACCGCCGCGTACGCCCGGGTCGAGGGGCTGGCCCCCGGGCCCGCGTCCGTCCCGGCGCAGGCCGGCGGCCCGGCCCCCGCGCACGAGCCCGCCGACGACCGGATCCGGGTCGCCGGGGTCCGGTACGCCTACCCGGACGGGCCCGACGTCCTGCACGGCCTCGACCTGGACCTGAGGCCGGGCGAGCGGCTGGCCGTGGTCGGCCCCTCCGGCTCCGGCAAGACCACCCTCGGCCGCCTGCTGGCGGGCGTCGAGCGGCCCCGCACCGGCAGCGTCACCGTCGGCGGCGTCCCGCTGGCCGGCCTCCCGCCGGAGCGGCTGCGCCGCCAGGTCGTCCTGGTCACCCAGGAGCACCACGTCTTCCTCGGCACCCTGCGGGACAACCTGCGGATCGCCGCCCCCGGCGCGGACGACGCCGCGCTGACCGCCGCCCTCGACGCGGTCGGCTGGCAGCACGACCTCCCGGACGGCCTGGACACCGAGCTGGGCCCGGCCGCGACCCGCCTGGACGGGGCCCGGGCGCAGCAACTCGCCCTGGCCCGGGTCATCCTGGCCGATCCGCACACCCTGGTCCTCGACGAGGCGACCGCGCTGCTCGACCCGGCCACCGCCCGCCACACCGAGCGGGCGCTGGCCGCCGCCCTCACCGGTCGCACCGTCATCGCCATCGCCCACCGCCTGCACACCGCGCACGACGCCGACCGGGTGGCCGTCCTCGCCCACGGCCGGCTGACCGCCCTGGGCCCCCACCGGGAGCTGCTGGCCGCCGGGGGCCCGTACGCCGACCTCTGGCACACCTGGCGCACGGCCTGACGGCACGACGACGGCGGGGGCGCCGGGGGGGGGCGGGGGCCCGG
>NZ_JBSGET010000014.1:0-41831 GCF_053603035.1 Kitasatospora sp. NPDC004272
GCTTCCTTCGACCGGCCTTCCGACCGTATCTCCGGGCGCTTCGTTCTTTCGTGTTTCAAGCTTATCAGATCCGAGCTCGTGCTCTTTCCCGACTCGCTTTCGTCTTCTGCGGCTTGACGCCCCGTCCGACGTTTCAAACTCTAGCCGATCCCCGCTCCGTAAAGCGAATCGGCCGCAATCTCCGGAAAAGCGCACGCCGAAAAAGCGAACGGGGACGCGAAAAGGAACGCGACCCGTCACGGATCATCGAACTGGTTTCTCAGGGGATTGGCCGCCCCGGGACCGTCCACGCAGACGCGTGCTCGGTGCTCCCTGTCAGGCAACTCGAAGAACTCTACACACCTGCGGGCTCGGGATCAAGGGGCACCTGGAAGACCAGCACCGCGACGTCGTCGTCGTGCTCGGCGGTGACGCCGAGGGCCCGCAGGAGGCGGGAGCAGACGGTGTCGGGGGTGCCGACGGGGCCGGTGAGGGTGTGGGCGAGGTGGTCGATGCCCTGGTCGATGTCCTGGTCCCGGCGTTCGACCAGGCCGTCGGTGTAGAGGACGCCGGTGGTGCCGGGCAGGAGGCGGAGGGTGTGGGAGAGGTGGCCGGCGCCGCCGGTGCCGAGGGGCGGGCCGTTCTGTTCCTCGCCGCGCAGGACGGTGCCGTCGGGGCCGCGGAGCAGGAGCGGGAGGTGACCGGCCGAGGCGTAGACGAGGGTGGTGGCGTCCGGGTCCCAGACGGCGTAGGTGCAGGTGGCGATCTGGTTGGCGTCGATCTCCATGGCGAGGCCGTCGAGGAGGGTCATCACCTTGTGCGGGGGGAGGTCGAGCCGGGCGTAGGCGCGGACGGCGGTGCGGAGCTGGCCCATGACGGCGGCGGCGCGCAGGCCGCGGCCCATGACGTCGCCGATGACGAGTGCGGTGCGGCCGCCGCCGAGGCCGATGACGTCGTACCAGTCGCCTCCTACTGCGGCGTCGGCCCCGCCGGGTTGGTAGGTGGCGGCGACGTGGAGGGTGTCGGGCTGTTCGAGCTTCTGCGGGAGCAGGCTGTGCTGGAGGGTGACGGCGGCTTCGCGCTGGCGGCGTTCGGCTTCGCGGAGGCGGCCGGCGGACTGGACCTGGTCGGTGACCTCGGTGGCGAAGACCAGGACGCCGGCGGGGGCGGCCGGTCCGTCGGGGCCGAGCGGGACGCAGGCGATGTTGTAGTAGCGGTTGCCGCCGAGGCCGAGGATGCAGCGGGACTTCACGCTGCGCGGGCGTCCGCTGCGCAGGACCTGGTCGAGCAGCGGGAGCACGCCGAGGGTGGCGAGTTCGGGGAGGGACTCGGCGGCGGGGCGGCCGGGGGTGCGGGCGCCGAACAGGTCGCGGTACGCCTGGTTCGCGTAGCCGAGCTGGTGCTGGGGGCCGTGGGTGAGGGCGACGGGGGCGGGCAGGCGGCGCAGGACCTCGCGCAGGTCGTAGAGCTGTTCGGGGTCGCGGAGGTCGGGGTCGCGGAGGCCGGGGACGGCCGGGTCGCGCGGGCCGGGGACGGTGACGGGTTCGCCCGCGGTGGCGGGGTTGGCCCGCCAGGCGGCTCCGGTGAGCCGGGCGCTCCAGCGCATGAGGTTCAACGTCGGCCGCTTCCTCGGGGACTGATGGGGGGTGGTGCCTGCGGGCGAACGGCTGCGGTGTGATGATCACAGTACGTACGTGAACCCGCACGCGCCGTAGTGGTCCCGTCGGGTTGATCCTGTCAGGCTCCGGTGTGATTCCGGAAGTCGAGCCCCCGGTACGGCGCGTTCCGGGAAGCGCGCGCCTGGGGTGCGCTCCGGTACGAGCCGGGCGGGACGTGGGAACCGGTGCCGGGAACCGGACGGGGTGACGACGGGGCGACGGAGGAAGGGGAGGAGGAAGAAGAGGAGGAGAGGGGAGGCGGCGGGTCAGGTGCCGGGGCCCGTGGTGAAACCGGATTCGAACTCGGCCCGGGGGCGCTCGATGGTGCCCAGCGAAACGAGTTCGCGCTGGAAGAGGCCGCCGAACAGCCAGTCCGTCAGGACCCTGATCCGGCGCTCCCGGGTCGGCAGGCGGCGCAGTTGGCGGGCGCGGTGCAGCCACCAGGCGCGGCGGCCGGTGAGGCGGGCGCCGCGCCTGGTGTGGGCGACGGCGCGGCGCAGGCCGAGCGAGGTGGAGCAGGCGGGGTGGTCGGGCCGGTAGGCGGTGAGCGGGCGACCGGCCAGTTCGGCGGTCAGGTTCTCGGCGAGGAGTTTGGCCTGGGCGAGCGCGTGCTGGGCGTTGGGGGCGCAGGGTTCGCCGGCCTGGTCGGGGACGGCGGCGCAGTCGCCGGCGGCCCAGGCGTCGGGCAGCGGGGTGCCGTCGGGGGCGGCGATCCGCAGGGTGGGCAGGCAGGTGATCCGGCCGGTGCCGTCGAGCGGGAGGTCGGTGAGGGAGAGGACGGGGGCGGGGCGGATGCCGGCCGTCCAGACCAGGGTGCGGGCGGCGAAGCGGCTGCCGTCGGAGAGCAGCACCAGTTGGTCGACGGCGGATTCCAGGGTGGTGGAGAGCCGGACGTCGATGTTGCGCTCGCGCAGTTCGGCGAGGGCGTGGTCGGCGAGTTCGGGGGTCTCCTCGCCGAGGATGCGGTCCTTGGCCTCCACCAGGATCCAGCGCAGGTCGTCGGGGTCGAGGTTGTGGTAGCCCTTGGTGGCGGTGCGGGCCATGTCCTCCAGTTCGGCGAGCGCGCCGACGCCCGCGTAGCCGGCTCCGACGAAGACGAACGTCAGGGCGGCGTGGCGCAGTTCGGGGTCGCGGGTGGAGGAGGCCAGGTCGAGCTGTTCCAGGACGTGGTTGCGCAGGGCGACCGCCTCGCCGACGGTGGCGAAGCCCATGCCGTGCTCGGCGAGGCCGGGGACGGGGGCGGTGCGGGCGACCGAGCCGGGGGCCATCACCAGGACGTCGTACGGGACTTCGGTGGGCAGCCGGAGTTCGCCGCGCGGGGCGGCGTCCACCCAGGCGGTTCGGGTGGCGTGGTCGATCCTGGTGACGCGGGCGGTGAGCACCCGGCAGTCGGGGAGGGCGGTGCGCAGCGGGACCACCACGTGGCGCGGGTCGATGGTGCCCGCGGCGACCTCGGCCAGCAGCGGCTGGAAGGTCAGGTAGGGCTGCGGTTCGACGATCGTCAGCTCGACCCGGCGTTCCTTCAGCTGGGCACGTAGGAGCTGTTGCAGGCGCAGCGCGGTGCTCAGTCCGGCGCAGCCGCCGCCGATGATCAGGACTCGAATGGGGCACCTCCGGCCGGCCCTGGGGCTGTGACCCGTTTCACGTTCCCCCTATGACGCACCCGGCGGTGGGCTCTTGTCCACACTCCGGGCCGGATCGGTCCGAATCCGGCCGGGAAAAGCGGCCCGGAACGCGGTGCGCCGCCCCGGTCGGCGGGGGCGGCGGGGGCGGCAGCGGTGGGAGCGTGTACGCCCGACCGTTGCGGGGAAGCCGGGGCGGACCTCCCGAAATGGCCTGACGGTTCGTCAAGATCCAGCAAAGGGCGGCGAGTCGGGGTGCCGACGGGCGTTCCGCTCCGGATCCTCGGGTTGTGACTCGTCTCACGCGGGTCGGCGGGCGGTGCGTGAGGGGATTTGTCCGCACGTAGGGCCCGGATCGGACCGGTCCTGGGCGACGAGTGGTCCACTTCTGCGGCGAACTTCCCTGAACTATGGTCGGATTGTGCTTCGGACCGCCGATGGTGCCGGTCCGTTCGTCCTGGACCTGGTGGCATCGACGCGGACTGCACGGGAGCCATCCGGGGAAGGTAGTGCGCGGGCGTCGGACCACGGCCGGTGTCGGCAGCGCACGCCAGGGGGCGCAGTAGCCGTTCGGGTACCCGGGACGGGGTGCCTCGGGGGAGGTTTGGCATGTCAGAGCAGGATCAGTTGGCGGGGCGGGTGCCGGTCGCGGCGTTCGGGAGGTCCGCGGTGGACGTGGTGCCGGAGCAGCGCGGTCCCGACGAGCGGGAGCGGTACGGCTTCCCCGGCGGCGAGCGTCCGGACGGGGCGGGGCGCGGTGCGGGTTCGCGGCTGCGGGTGGACGCCCGGCGGAACCTGGAGAGCGTGCTGCGGGCCGCCCGCGAGGTGTTCGGCGAACTCGGTTACGGGGCGCCGATGGAGGAGGTCGCCCGGCGGGCCGGGGTCGGGGTCGGCACCGTGTACCGGCGCTTCCCGAGCAAGGAGGTGCTGGTCCAGCGGATCGCCTCCGAGGAGGTCTCCTGGCTGACCGCGCAGGCCCGGGAGTCGCTGTACGGCGGCCTGACCGGGCCGTGGGACGCGCTGGCGGGCTTCCTGCAGCGGGCGGCGGCCTCGGGCGCGGGGCGGCTGCTGCCGCCGGAGGCGTTCCGGTACGCCGAGGAGATCGGCCGGGTCCCCGAGCAGCGCGGCACCGAGCTGCGGGCGTTCGGCGGCGCGCCGGTGGCCGAGGGCGAGCAGGGCGCCGATCCGCGGCTGCTGCTGCAGTTGCTGGCGGCGCTGGTGGCCCGGGCGGGCGCGGCCGGGGAGTTGCGCCCCGGGGTGACGGTGGCCGACGTGGTGCTGGTGCTGACCGCCGCGGTGCCGGTGCACGCCTCGGCGGCCGTCCCGGTCCGGGAGGGCGAGACCGAGGGCGGGGCGGGGCACCGGCTGCTGCAGATCCTGCTGCAGGGGCTGCGCGCGGCCTGAACCGGCCCGCCGCACGGAGGTTGACGTACCGTAGGGGCCGGCTCCTTCGCGGGGGTGTTCGGGGCGCGCCGTTCGGGTGACGGGAGCCGCCGGGCGCCCGGGCCGGAGCGGAAGCGGCACGGAACGTTCCGGGTACGCGCGGTGCCCGCGCCGCCGGGGGTCCGAACACTTCCGCGAGCGGCAGCCCGGACGAGTGGGCCGGGGCGGACCCGGCTACCGGTGGTCGCCGCGCTATGCCATTCTGTGCCCGTGGTTGGAGCCATTGTTCCGTTGCGCACCGTGACCGCCGCCGACTTCGAGGGGCGGCTCCTGTGGTGCGCCGCGCGCCGGGTCGGTACCCGGTGAACCCCGACGAGCAGGGCGACGCGGGCGAGTTCGGCTCCGACCTGGAGACCCCCGGCCAGGTGCCGGACCAGGGCGGCAGTCCGGCCCGGGAGTCGCTGAGCGGCCGGGTGCCCGGCCAGGCCCCGGCTGGACAGGGCGGCGTCGCCCCCGAGGCGTTCATCGGCGAGGAGTTCCCGGTGCGGGCCGTGGTGCCCTCCCCCGCCGACCCGGTCGACGGCGAACGCCCGCCCTCCGACTCGGAGTTGACCGCCCTGGTGCGGGCCGGGGACGACGCCGCGTACGAGGAGATCTACCGCCGGCACGCGGACGCCGTCCGCCGCTACGCCCGCACCTGCTGCCGGGACAGCTTCACCGCGGAGGACCTGGCGGGCGAGGTGTTCGCCCGCACCCTGCAGGCGCTCAGGGCCGGCAAGGGCCCCGAGTTCGCCGTCCGGGCCTACCTGCTGACGGCGGTGCGCAACGTGGCGGCCGCCTGGGCCCGCTCGGACCGGCGCGAACAGCTGGTCGACGACTTCACCGGCTTCGCCGAAACCTCCGCCGCCACCGTCGAGTTCGACCTCGCCGACCCTGGCGCGGACGCCTGGGCGCTGGCCCTGGCCGACCAGCGCATGGTGATGCGCGCGTACGCCGAGCTCCCCGAGGACGACCGGGTGGTGCTCTGGCACACCGAGGTCGAGCGGGAGTCGCCGAAGACCGTGGCGGTGATGCTCGGCAAGACCGCCAACGCCACCGCCGTCCAGGCCCACCGGGCCCGCGACCGGCTGGCCGCCGCGTTCCTGCAGGCGCACGTGTCGGGCAGCCAGGAGTCGGGCTGCGCCGGGTACGCCAACCGGCTCGGCGCGTACGCCCGCGGCTCGCTGCGCAAGCGCGCCTCGGCGGAGGTCGGCAAGCACGTCCAGGACTGCACCCGCTGCACGGCCGCGTACCTGGAACTCGCCGACATCAACCACAGTCTGCGGGCCGTGCTGCCCGGCGGTGCGCTGCTCTGGGTCGGCTCCGGCTGGTTCGCCGTCGCGGCCGCGGCGGTCGGCGGCGCCGCCGTCACCGGCGCGGTCGGGGCGGCGGTGGTCGGCGGGACCGCGGCGACCACCACCGCCGGTACGGCGGGAGCGGCCGGTACGGCGGGCGCCGGCGCGGCCGGGGGCGCCGGGTCGTCCGGCGGCGGAGCGGCGGCCGCGGCCGGTGAGGGGCTCGGCACCGCGGCGAAGGCCGGCATCGCGGCCGGCATCGCCGTCGTCGCGGCGGCGGTCGCCGCGTTCGCGCTCACCGGTTCGCCGGATCCCGCGCCGCGGGCGACCCCGCCGCCGGTCAGCGCCGCGCCGGAGAGTCCGCTGCCGGCGCCGCGGCCGTCACCGACGCCCACCCCGACCCCGACGCCGAGCCCCACGCCGACCCCGGCACCCACCCCCACGCCGACGCCCACCCCGACGCCCGCGCCCGCGCCCGTTCGGCGGGTGCCCCCGCCCGTACCCTCGCCGACGCCCACCCCGACCCCGACGCCGACGCCGAGCCCCACGCCGACCCCGGCACCGACGCCCACGCCGACGCCGGAGCCGTCCCCGTCACCGACCCCGCCGGTGGTGACGGCCCGCCAGTTCTGGCTGGACGAGGTGCCGCTGAACCGGGGCCACCGGGCCGCGAGCGACACCCCGACCGTCCGCGGCGCCGGGCAGGTCCTGCAGCGGCCCTCGGCCTGGCTGCACGGCACCCGCTACCAGCACGTGCTGGCGGCCCGGGCGCCGTCCCGGGTGACGGTCGACCTGAACCGGCCCTGCCGCTCCTTCGACGCCGTCGCGGGGCTGGACGACTTCGGCGTCACGTACGGCGAGGTGGTGTTCTCGGTGCAGGGCGGCGACGGCCGGGTGCTGTGGACCTCCCCGCCGATCTCCCCGGGCGACCACCCGGTCCCCGTGCACGTCGCCCTGGACGGCCAGACGTCCATCCGCCTGCTGGTCACCCCGGTCCGCGACTCGGTGCCGGTGGTCGACCTGGCGGACTGGGCGCAGGCCCGGCTGACCTGCTGACACCCGCTGCGCCGAGGCGAAGGCGCAGCGGGTCTCAGATCGCGCAGCTGCCGTCCTCGCAGGTGGCGGCGGGCGGGGCGAGCGGGGTGATCCGCTTGGCGGTCTCGGCCTCGACCTGGCGGAGGACCTGGAGGAAGGTCTCGGCCTCCTGGCCGCCCTGGACGGCCCACTGACCCTCGAAGACGAAGGTGGGGACGGCGGTGACGCCGATGGCGCGGGCTTCGGCGAGGGCGGCGCGGGTCTCGGCCGCACCCTCCTCGCCGGCCAGGTAGGCGGCGGCGCGGTCGCGGTCGATGCCGGTCTCGGCGGCGAGGTCGGCGAGCGCCGCGGTGTCGCCGACGTCGACGCCCTCGGAGAAGTGGGCCTTGAGCAGGCGCTCCTTGAGGGCGGCCTGGACGGCGGTGCCGTACTCGGTCTCGGCGAGGTGGAGCAGGCGGTGGGCGCGGAAGGTGTTGACCTCGACGGCGGCGTCGAAGTCGTAGTCGATGCCGAGGTCCTTGCCGACCTCGGTGATCCGGGCGTCCATGGCGAGGGCCTGCGGGCCGTAGCGCTCGGTGAGCCACTCGCGGTGCGGGCGGGCCTGCTCGGGGGCGTCGGGGACCAGCTGGTAGGGGCGGTAGACCACCTCGACGCCGTCCTTGCCCTCGAACTGTCCGAGGGCCTGCTCGAAGCGCCGCTTGCCGACGTAGCACCAGGGGCAGGCGATGTCCGAGTAGATTTCGACCTTCATGGCGGGGCGTGCTCCTGTCGGGGTGGTCGCTCGACGACCGGACGGCCGTTCGACGGAAGGTGAACGCTCAACCATCCCGGGACATTCCGGTCGCCCCGGCCCGGCCCCTCCCCCGCTCAGTCCCCCCGCTCACTCCTCCCCCGTTCAGTCCTCCTCGGCGGCGGGCGCCGGGACCACCAGCACCGGGCAGGTGGCGTGGTGCACCGCGGCGGTGCTGACCGAGCCGAGCAGCAGCCGGGAGAAGCCGCCGTTGCCGCGGGTGCCGACCACCAGGGTGTGCCGTCCCCCGGCGGCCTGGAGCAGCACGTCGATCACGTTGCCGAGGACGACGTGCAGGGTGAGCTGCCCGGCGTACGGGCGGGCGCGGGCGGACTGCACGGTGGAGACGGCCCGGCGCAGGCCGTCGGACATGCTCTCGATCAGCCGCTCGACGCTCTCCTGCACCAGGTCGGCCATGCCGGGCGGGTAGCCGGTCGGCGAGGGGTTGACCACGGCGAGGACGTGCAGCGGCAGGCGGTGCGCCTCGGCCTCGGTCATCGCCCGGTCCAGGGCCCACAGCGCGGCGTCCGAGCCGTCGCAGCCGGCCAGGACCGAGCTGCCGGGCGGCGGGGCCTCGTGGCTGACGGGGAGGGTGGCGGTCATGGCGCGCGCTCCGAACGGGAGTTGGGGTTCCGACGCTAACCGGCGCGGGCCCGGCGGCGGCGCAGGCGCACCCGGGCGGTCAGGTTTCGATCGCGGTGCGGCGGGGCGCGGGCAGGCCGGTCCAGGAGGAGCCGGGGCGGCGGGCGGCCAGCCGACGCAGCCAGAGTTCGGCGGAGACCAGGTCGGCGAGGGCGGCCAGGGTGCCGGGCGGGGCGCTCTGCGCGGGGTCGGTGGCGGCGGCCAGGGTCTTCCGGGCGGTGGGGGCGTCGAGCAGTCCGGCCTCGGCGAGCAGCGGGCGGTCGAAGAGTTCGGTGAGCGCGGGCGCGGCGGCCCGCAGGCCCCGGCGGACGGGGTCGTGCGGGTCGGGGCCCGGGGCGCGGCCCCAGTCGGCGGGGAGGTCGGTGCGGCCGGCGCCGGCCAGCACGGCGGCGAGCAGGGCGTGCCGGGCGCCGGGCTGCAGGCGCAGGTCGTCGGGGAGCAGCCGGGCGGCGCGGACCACCTGGTTGTCGAGGAACGGGGCGTGCAGGCGCTGGCCGTGCTGCTCGGTGGCCTGCACCAGGGTGCGGTAGTGGGCGGCGTGCCGGTGCAGGGCGAGGCGGGCCCGGCGGGCGCCGGGGGGTTCGGTGGGGGCGCCGTCGCGGGCGGCGGTGCGCAGGTGCTGGGCGAGGGCGGCGAGCGGTTCGGCGGCGAGCAGGTGGGCGGCGGGGCCGGGGCGGTGCCAGGCCAGGTCGGCGGCCAGGGTGCGGCCCATCGTCCTTCCCGGAAGTGGTTCTTGACGGATCGTCAGTTCCAGGGCGAGGTCGTCCAGGGCGTCGGCGTAGCGGGCCCGGGCGAGGCGGCGGGCGGCGCGCAGCACGGTGACGGGGGTGCGCAGGGTGCCGGTGAGGGCGCCGGCGGTGGCCCGGTCGGCGCCGGCCAGGGCGGCGAGCGGGGCGAGCAGGTCGAGGGAGCGGCCGGCGCGGACCAGGTCGGCGAGCCGGGCGGGGTGGCCGTCGAGGACCTGGCGGGCGCCGTGGCCGGTGAGGTGGTCGGCGCCGCCGGCCCGGTGCGCGGCGGCGTGCCGGGCGGCGTCGACCAGGGCGGGTCCGGGTTCGTCGGTGAGCGGTCCGGCGAGGGGGTCGGCGAGGTCGGCGTACGGGGCGACCGGCGGGACGAGCAGGTGGCGCAGCCGGGGGGCGTGGACGGCGAGGGCGAGTCCTTCGGCGTCGCCGAGGGTGACGGCGGGCAGCGTCTCGGGCTCGGGGGGTTCGGCGCGGCGGGCCCAGGAGCCCTTGACGGCGCCGGTGCGGGGGGCGGGTCGCTCGGGTCCGGTGCCGGTGCCGGGTCCGGGCGGCAGCGGGACGGCGGCGGCGAGCAGGGCGACGGTGGCGGAGGCGGTGCCGTAGGAGAGGTCGACGCCGAGCCGGGGCCGGTCGGCGGGCGCGGTGGCGCGGACCCGGCAGCGGACCGCCTCCAGCAGGGCGCGGGTGAGTTCGCGGACGGCGGGCGCCTCGGCGCGCTCCTCCCCCGGGTCGTCCAGGTAGGAGGTGCGGTCGGCCCGCCCGCCCCGGATGCCGAGCGCGTGGCCGGGCGGGACCCGGCGCACGCCCCGGTAGGGGGTGCGGTCGCCGAGCGCCTCGGGGGTCTCGGGGGTGGCGAGCCGGGCGGCCAGGTGGGCGGCGTCGAGGGGGGCGCCGACCAGGTCGGCGAGCGGGAGGGCGGCGGTGGCGTAGGCGGTGCCGCCGGCGAACGGGGTGTGGAAGACCGGCTGGGCGCCGGACAGGTCGGTGAGCAGCACGGTGGAGCGGGTGCCGGTGCGCAGCACGACGGTGTAGCTGCCGGGCCAGTGGGTGAGGTGGCGCAGCGCGCCGCCGCGGGCGGCGGCCAGGCCGTCGGCGAGTTCGCGGTCGGTGGCGCCGCAGCGGCCGGCGACGGCCAGGCGCAGGGTGGCGGGGGTGTCCCGGTCGGCGCTGTCGGCGGGGTCGCCCGGGTCGAGGCCGCCGCGGACGGTGGCGGGGCCGCCGGGGCGGAGCACGGCGAGGCGCAGTTCGTCGGGGCGCCAGTCGCCGACCGCCCAGAGCGGGTTGGGGCCGCCCCAGAGCGGGGTGCCGGCCAGCGGGCGGAGCGCGGCGAGGGTCGGGTCGGCGGCGGTCAGGCCGCTCCAGCCGGTGAGCCACCGCATCGCGCCTCCACCTGTGGTGCCGCGGCGCGCGGCGAACCCCCGGGCGGGCGTACGGGGTTGGCGTGCCGTCGGGAGACATCGTGCCACCGATGGGGCGGACGAGCGCCGGGCTTTCGGGTACGGGGAGGCGCACGGACCGGGCCTCCCCCTCCGGGGCCCGGGCCGTGCGGGTCTCGAACTCCCGTCCGGCGCAAGGCCGGTGGCCGGGCAGGGTGGTGCGGGGAACGGCCGCGGCCGCCGCGGACCGGCCGAAGTTGGCCGAAAGCCGTCGCACGGCCCGGGAGGGCATCCGCATGCCCTCCCGGACGCGCAGCTGCCCGCGGGGAATTGAGGCAGCGTTTCCCCCGGCCCGCCGGGTCCTCGACGGCGGGCCGATCCACAGGCTTTAGCGAATCGCCCACCTGCCGCTGCGACCAGGGAGCACGGGTGGCGCACGCGGGCACGGGACCGGAGCACGGGCGTCCGGCACCTGCCCGCGGAGCACCGGGCGGACGTCCGGGCGCCCGCCGTGGACGCGGCGCGTTCCCGCCAACCGGAATGCAGCCTCTTAACCCTCGGAACGCGGGCGACTACGCTAGGTGCAAGCAGTCCGCCGGCGTACCCGCCGCCACCGCGGCTCTCCGCCATCCGCGCACGACTCCGCGCACGACGTCGCCAGGGGGTGCCACCGCCACCATGACCGTCAGCTCACGAGGGCCGAACGACCGGCTCGGGGCACTCCTCTCGCTCGCCCAGATCAGCAACGCCGGGCTCGCCCGCCGGGTCAACGACCTCGGCGCGCAGCGCGGACTGACCCTCCGCTACGACAAGACCTCGGTGGCCCGCTGGGTCACCAAGGGCATGGTCCCGCAGCGCCCGGTGCCGCACCTGATCGCCACCGCGCTCGGCAACAAGCTGGGCCGTCCCGTCCCGCTGGAGGAGATCGGCCTCGCCGACTCGCACCCCACGCCCGAGCTGGGCCTGGAGTTCCCGCGCGAGGTCCCGGAGGCGGTCCGCTCGGCGACCGAGCTGTGGCGGGTCGACCTGGACCTGCGGCGCGGCCCCGGCGGCGGCCGGTGGAGCGACAGCCTGGCCGGCACCTTCTCGGTCGCCGCGTACGCCACCCCCGTCTCGCGCTGGCTGATCACGCCCGCCGACGGCTCGGTGGCCCGCGAGGTCCTCCCCGACCTGTCCGGTTACCGGGTGGGGCACGCGGACGCCGAGAAGCTCCGCGAGGCCGCCCAGGAGGCCCGCCGCTGGGACTCCAAGTACGGCGGCGGCGACTGGCGCTCCTCGATGGTCCCGGAGTGCCTGCGGGTCGAGGCCGCCCCGCTGCTGCTCGCCTCGTACAGCGACGCGGTCGGCCGGGCGCTGTTCGGCGCCACCGCCGAACTGACCAGGCTGGCGGGCTGGATGGCCTTCGACACCGGCCAGCACGAGGCCGCCCAGCGCTACTACATCCAGGCCCTGCGGCTGGCCCGCGCCGCCGGTGACGTGCCGCTCGGCGGGTACGTGCTGGCCTCGATGAGCCTGCAGGCCGCCTACCGCTCCTTCCCGGACGAGGCCGTCGACCTCGCCCAGGCCGCCCTGGAGCGCAACCGGGGCCTGGCCACCGCCCGCACCATGAGCTTCTTCCACCTGGTCGAGGCCCGCGCCCACGCCAAGGCCGGCAACGCCGCCGCCTGCGGCACCGCGCTGGCCGCCGCCGAGACCGCCCTCGACCGGTCCCGCCCCGGTGACCCGGACCCGACCTGGATCGACTTCTTCGCCTACGACCGCCTCGCCGCCGACGCCGCCGAGTGCTTCCGCGACCTGGGCGTCCCGTCCAAGGTCCGCCAGTTCACCCGGGAGGCGCTGGCCCGCCCGACCGAGGGCTACGTCCGCTCGCACGGCCTGCGACTGGTGGTCTCGGCGATGGCCGAGGCCGAGGCGGGCGACCTGGACGCCGCGGTCGCCGCCGGGGAGCGGGCCGTCGAGGTGGCCGGCCGGATCTCCTCGCACCGCAGCCGCGAGTACATGGTCGAACTGCTGCGCCGCCTGGAGCCCTACCAGAACGAGCAACGCGTCAAGGACCTGACCGAACGCGCCCGGCTGGTCCTGGCCACTTCTTGAACTCCCCCGCCGCCCCGGCCCGGCCGTGGCACCATCCATCGGAGCGGTCTCACACGGGCGAGGGGTGGCGGGGTTGAAGCACGACGTCCAGGTGGTGGTGGTCGGCGGCGGCATCGTCGGCCTGTCCACCGCGTACGCCCTGACCCGCGAGCACCCCGGCACGAGCGTCGCCGTGCTGGAGAAGGAGGGCGCCCCCGCCGCCCACCAGACCGGGCGCAACAGCGGGGTGATCCACAGCGGGGTGTACTACCGGCCGGGGTCGCTCAAGGCCGGGTACGCCACCGGCGGGGCCCGCGAGATGGTCGAGTTCTGCCGCGAGCAGGGCATCGCGCACGAGGTCACCGGCAAGCTGATCGTCGCCACCGACCCCGCCGAACTCCCCCGCCTCGCCGCGCTCGCCGAACGCGGCCGGGCCAACGGCATCCCGCTCACCGAACTCGACCCGGCCGGGATCCGGGCGCACGAACCCGAGGTGGCCGGCATCGCCGGACTGCACCTGGCCACCACCGGCATCTGCGACTACCCCGCGGTGGCCCGCCGCTACGCCGCCCTCGCGGGCGGGGCCGGGGCCGAACTCCGCCTGAACACCCCCGTCCTGGGCATCGCCCGGCGCGCGGACGGCGTCACCGTCACCACCCCGCACGGCGAGGTCCGCTGCGCGGTGCTGGTCAACTGCGCCGGGCTGCACAGCGACCGGATCGCCCGGCTGACCGGCGACGACCCGGGGGTGCGGATCGTCCCGTTCCGCGGCGAGTACTACGAACTGGCCCCCGAGCGGCGGTCGCTGGTGCGCGGCCTGGTCTACCCCGTCCCCGACCCGGCGTTCCCGTTCCTCGGCGTGCACCTCACCCGGGGCGTCCACGGCGACGTCCACGTCGGCCCGAACGCGGTGCCCGCACTGGCCCGCGAGGGCTACGACTGGCGCACCCTGAACGTCCGCGACCTCGCCGAGACGGTGCGCTTCCCCGGCACCTGGACGATCGCCCGCCGGCACTGGCGCTACGAACTCGGCGAACTGCACCGCTCACTCTCCAAGCGGGCCTTCACCACCGCCGTCCGCCGCCTGCTGCCCGCCGTCACCGAGACCGACCTCGTCCCCGCCACCGCCGGCGTCCGCGCCCAGGCCGTCGCCCGGGACGGCACCCTGCTCGACGACTTCGCCTTCGCCGGCTTCGACCCGGACGACCCGCGCTCCCCCCGCCGGGTGGTCCACGTCCTCAACGCCCCCTCCCCGGCGGCGACGGCCTCGCTCGGCATCGGCCGCGAGGTCGCCCGCCGGGCGGTGGCGGCGCTGCGGGCCGGGTGAGACCCGCTGCGCCGAGGCGGGTCTCCCGTCCCGGGGGCTCGTGCCGGGCCTCCCTTAGACTGGTGCGATTGTGACCTCCTCCGCCCCCAGCACCCAGTTGTCCGCGTCGGCCCGGCTCTCCGCCGCCCCGGCGGCCTACCCCGCGCCGATGTACCCGCACAAGGCCACCGAGGCCCAGCACCGCGAGCAGCGGATCCGTAGTTTCCAGCCGCGCCGTGGTCGGATGACCAAGGCGCAGGCGGGCGCGCTGGACCGTGGCTGGGAGCGGTTCGGGCTGGCCATCGACGGGACTCCGCTGGACCTGCCGGTGCTGTTCGGGGGCCGTCCGGTGACGTTGGAGATCGGCTTCGGGATGGGTGACACCACGGCCGCGATGGCCGCCGCGGACCCGTCCGCGGGGATCCTCGCGGCGGACGTGCACACCCCGGGCCACGGCAACCTGCTGCAGTTCCTGGAGCGGGACGGCTCGGAGAACGTCCGGCTCGCGGCGGGCGACGCGGTGATCCTGCTGCGCGACATGCTGCCGGACGCCTCGCTGGCGGGCCTGCGGGTGTACTTCCCGGACCCGTGGCCGAAGCCGAAGCACCACAAGCGCCGCCTGCTCCAGTCCTCGTTCCTGGACCTGGTGCTGCCCCGGCTGGCCCCGGGCGCGCTGGTGCACTGCGCGACCGACTGGGAGCCGTACGCGGAGCAGATGCTGGCGGTCCTGGGCGCCTCGCCGGAGCTGGAGAACCTGCACCCGGAGGGCGACGGCTCGGGCTGGCTGGAGCCGGACGAGCACCCGGCGGGCAGCGTGCCCGGGTACGCGCCGCGGCCCGACTGGCGTCCGGTGACGAAGTTCGAGCGGGCCGGCCTGGCCAAGGGCCACGTGGTGCACGACCTGCTGTTCCGCCGCCGCTGACCCCGCCGGGGCGGGCCGTTCGGACGGCCCCGCTCAGGCGGTGGCCCGGCCCGCGGCGACCAGCGCGCCGAGCGCCGTCCGCTGGACGTGGGCGAGCAGGGCGACCGTCACCGCGCTCATCACCAGCGCGAACAGGACGTGGCCGAGGGCGGTGCTCACCGCCGCCCCGAGCAGGCCGAGCAGCAGGTGGCTGCCCAACCGCAGGCCGATCAGGCCGAGGGCGACCTTGCGGGTGCCCTTGCCTCGCCACAGCAGCTTGGCGAGCTTGAGCCGGCGGCGCATCAGGGTCAGCGAGACGCCGAGGTTGAGGACCGCCAGCGCGACCAGCGCGGGCCAGGCCGAGGGGGCGGCGCGCAGCAGGTCGAAGGCCCCGGCCAGGGCGCCCTCGAAGCCGAAGAACCAGACCGGCAGCCGCATCTCGGCCACGCTCGGCCCCTCGGCCACGGCCGACCCTCCGCCCGCGCCCGACGCCCCGCCCGCGTCCGGCGTTCCGGGCCGCGGTCCGGCGGGCGCCTGCGCGGTGCGGACGGCCGTCGTGATCGTGCTGCCGCTCATGGTGTCTCCCCCGTGTCGTCCCCGCCCCGCCGGGCCCTCCCCCGCGGTGGTCACCACTGTGCCCGCCGGGGCCGGGGCCGGCCCAGGAGCCGGCGTCACCGGCTCGGCATGACGGATGTCACGGATCCGGGGCGGGCGGTACGGCCGGTTCCGCTCCGCTGACGATCGGTCACCCGGCGAGTACGTATTGTTCCGACCCCTCCCCCCGGAGGGAGGGGTTCGCCTACGCTGCTGCAGGTGAGCAGTCCGCCCAGCGGCAAGCCGACTCCCGGCCTGCCCGTGGTGGCCGCCGCCACGGCCGCCGATTCCCCGTCCCCCACCGGCTTTCGGTCGCTCCCCGGTCAGGGTGCGCGCCGGTCCGGTGGGCTGCTCCCGGGCCGGTCGCCGCGGCGGCCGGTGCTGAGCGGGCGGATCCCCGGCCAGCAGGGCGGTCCGGTGCCGGTCCGGGCGGTGCCGCCGCTGTGGCGGCGGTTGTGGCCGCTGCGGCGCCCGGCGCTCTCCTCGGCGGTGGCGGCGCTCGCGCTGGCGGGTTCGGGGGTGCTGATCCTGCACCTGGTGCAGCGGCAGACCGGGACGACGGGGCTGCTGGTCGGGCTGGGCCTGGCCCTGCTGCCGCTGCCGTTCGTGCTGGGGGCGCTGGCCTGGCTGAACCAGACCGCGCGGGTGCCGGTCCGGCACACCCTGTTCTGCCTGGCCTGGGGGGCGTGCGCCGCGACCACGGTGGCGATCCTGGCGAACGGCTGGGCCAGTGACTTCCTGGTCGCCCACCAGGGCGCGCGCGGGGAGACGCTGGGCGCCGAGTTCGCGACGCCGCTGATCGAGGAGGTGGCGAAGGGTTCGGCGCTGCTGGTGCTGCTGCTCCCGCTGCGGCGGCGGCACCGCTGCGAGGAGGGCCGCCCGTGCGGCCGGTGGCGGCGGCTGCTGTGGCACCGGCCCGGCACCGGCCGTCCCGCGCACTTCCGCCCGGCCCCGGCGGGCCGCCAGCGGGCCCGTTCCAGTCCGCGCACGCTGGCGGCGGGGACGGTGCTGGGCGGCGTGACGGCCTGCGGCTTCGCGTTCACCGAGAACGCGCTGTACCTGGGACGGGCGTTCACCGCGGACCGGCAGGCCCGGCTGGACGCGATCGGCCTCGGCGAGGCCCCGAGCCTGCGGGACTTCGACGGGACGGTGCACACCTTCGTGCTGCGGGCGCTGCTCTCGCCGTTCGCGCACCCGCTGTTCACCGCGCTGACCGGGCTGGGCCTCGCCCTCACCCTGACCACCGCCCGGCGCTGGCCGGCCCGGCTGGGCGCACCGCTGGGCCTGCTGCTGGCGATGGGCCTGCACGGGGTGTGGAACGCCGCCGCCGGCCTGGGCACGGACGGCTTCCTGCTGGTGTACGGCCTGGTGATGGTGCCGTGCTTCGCCGCGCTGGTCTGCTTCGCGGTGTGGGCGCAGACCCGGCGCGCCCGGCAGCCGAGCCGCCCGGGCTGAACCGCCCGGCGCCCGGCCCGGGCGTTCCGGCCGGTGGTCGCCGACCTGCGGGGACGCCCGGGACGGAAACCGATTTCCCTTTCCGGCAGGGCTCACGTAGAGTCGTGTTCACCGACGCGGGGTGGAGCAGCTCGGTAGCTCGCTGGGCTCATAACCCAGAGGTCGCAGGTTCAAATCCTGTCCCCGCTACTCAGTAGCACGAAGGCCCGGAAGCATCGCTTCCGGGCCTTCGCCGTTCCCGGGCGCCGTTGCCCCGGCCCGTTGCCCCGGCCCGTTGCCCCGGCCCGTTGTCCAAGCCCGTCTCCCCGACCCGTCTCCCCGGCGCCGTTCCCCCTGGTCCGGGGCACCCGCGGTGATGGCGACGCGGTGCCCTCGCGATGGGGTAGGGTGGTGTTCACCGACGCGGGGTGGAGCAGCTCGGTAGCTCGCTGGGCTCATAACCCAGAGGTCGCAGGTTCAAATCCTGTCCCCGCTACTCAGTAGCACGAAGGCCCGGAGGCAACGCCTCCGGGCCTTCGCCGTTCCCCCGGAGGTTCCGGCGGATAAATCCGTTGCCCGGTCCGGTGGGCGGTGCCTATGGTGGCAGCACACTGAAAGGAGGTGATCCTGAGTTGAGTTCTTTCAGGATGCGTGAGGTGGCTGCTCGCTAGAGCCGCCCCTGCCTGTGCAGCGGTGAGGCCGTAGTGGTCTCCGGCTCAGGCTAATTCCCAGCAGTCACCCGGCCCGTGGGCTCACCGGTACATCCCCGGTGCCTCGGTCGCCGTCCCCCGTGGGGGCGGCCCGAGGAGCAGCCCACGGGCCGTCTGCGTTCGCCGGGGCGCCGTCCCGGGCGTGCCGCGGGCGCAGGGCCAGGACGCTGCCGGTCCGGCCGGTCCGGCCGGGGCCGCCGGTGCGCAGGACGCGGCTGGCGATGCCGTGGTGGCGCAGGGCGGCGCGCAGTTCGGTGAGGTGGGGGCAGGGGCGGCCGCGTTCGTCGTGCAGGGGGTGGACCCGGACCTCGCCGTCGGGGGCGGTGACCCGGGCGAGTTCGCGCAGGGCGCGGAGCTGGTCGGCGGGGCCGAAGACGGCCGGGTAGGCGAACAGCAGGTAGGAGTTGAGGGTGAGGGCGAAGGTGTCGTCGGCGAACGGGAGCCGGGGCAGCGCGGCGGCGACGTAGCGCTCGGGCCGGGCGGCGGCGTCGGCGGCGAACAGCCGGCGGGCCCGGTCCCAGCTGCGCAGGTACTTCTCGGGGCGGCGTCGGCGGTCGGCGGGCAGGTGGCCGCGTGGGTCGCGCCGGATGGCCTCGGCCATGACGGCGCGGCCGTCGGCGGCGAGCCCGGCGAGGCGGTGCGGGCCGAGCGCGTAGCCGGGGTCGGCGGCGATCACCTCGCAGCCGAGTGCGCGGGCCTCGGCGGTGAGGGCGGCGGCGCCGCCGGGGCAGTCGAGGACGGGGCCGGTCAGCCGGCCCAGGTCGGCGCGGGTGAGGCCGAAGCAGGCGCAGTACTCGTCCAGCGGGCGGGAGGTGACCAGGACGGGCGGGGCGGTCTGGCTCATGCGGGCCTCCGGACGTTCGGCGGGCCCGGGGTGCGGCCCGGGCCCGTGGTCATCCGACCACGGGCCCGGGGGTGTCGCACGTCCAGCCGGTCGTCCGGCGGTCGTCCGGCGGTGGTCCGGTCGTCCGGTGGTGGTCCGGTCGTCCGGTCGCCGCCGGAGGGTGTCGTTCAGTCGTTGCTGGAGAGCAGGGCGCGGGCGGCGAACCGGTTGACCGCGTTGAGGCCGCGGACCAGCTGCGGGGTGAGGAAGAGGATGACCAGGCCGAGCAGGCAGACGCCGGCGATCTGCCAGAAGGAGGTGAGCTCGTAGACGTGGTGGACGCCGTCCGAGGTGGTCCAGTCGGCGACCCGGTAGCCGTTCCAGTCGGTGTACCGCGGGAAGACCCACTGGTAGAGCGGGAACAGGGCGAGCGACCAGCCGAGCAGGAAGACGACCAGCGAGAGCACGAAGCTGAGGATCGCCCAGGGGAAGACCGCGACCTGGTGCAGCACGGCCTTCCAGCCGGCCGGGTCGGCCAGCCGGGCGGTGATCCGGCCCCAGAAGCCCTCGCGGGTGACCACCACCGGGGGCGGGGCGGGCAGCTCCTCGCCGAGCATGGTCCGGATCCGGCCGCGCTCGGCGGCGCCGAGGCCGCGGGCGACGACCAGCAGCAGGCCGAGGACGGGCAGGCCGATGACGGTGACGGCGAGGCCCACGCCGGTGAAGAACAGCGGGAGGACCAGGCAGAAGCCGAACAGGGCCACCGGGAGGCCGGTGAGGGCGTAGCCGAGCTCCCGGAAGCTCTGCGGGGCGAACGGGGCGCGCCAGAACCCGGGTCGGTCGGGGCGGCCGCCGGAGGTGGTGGCGGGGTACTCAGCGGTGGACATCCGGAGTCCTTCGGGTCGTCGGGCGGCCCCGCCGGTCGGCGGTGCCGGGCACGAGTACCAATCTGCCGCCGCGACCCCGCCCGGCGTAATGACGCCTGCTGCCGAGTCCGTGGTGGGGTTAACCCCCCGGCCGTCCTGGAGCCGGGCTCGGCGTCCGCCCGCCGCCCCGCCAGGGCGGACCGTCCCACTCGGGGGCGAGCAGCGAGTACTGGAGCGCGTCGTGCCAGGCGCCGTCGCGGTACGACTCGGCCCGGATCCGGCCCTCGTACCGGAAGCCCGCCCGGGTCAGCACCCGCACCGAGGCGGCCTGGCCGGGGTCGCAGCGGGCGGCCAGCCGGTGCAGGCCGAGGCGTTCGAAGCCGAGCACGCACAGCAGCGCGGTGACCTCGGCACCGTACCCCGCGCCCCAGCGGTCGCGGCGCAGGACGCAGCCGAGTTCGGCGGCGTGCTCGCCCTCGCGGGTGAGCGCGGCCTGGCCGACCGGCTCCCCGGCGGGGTCGTCGACGGCCAGCCGGTAGTGCGTCCGGGGCCGCTCCTCGGCCGCCTCCAGGTACAGCTCGACCTGGTCGGCGCAGTCCTCGAAGTCCCGGACGCCGAACGGCAGGTGGCGGACGGTCTCGGGGTCGCCGTGCACGGCGTGCAGCGCGGCCACCTCCTCCGGGGTGTGCCGGTACTCCCGCAGGGTGAGCCGGGGTCCGGCCAGCCGGAGGGTCTCCATGCCCGCCGACCCTACCGGGCGGCCGTCCGGGGACCGGCTACCGTACCGGGGTGGACGACGAAGACCTGCACCTGCTGCCCCGCACCCGCGCCGCCGACCTGCTGGAGTGGGCGGTGGCGGAGGGGTTCGACCCGGTGCCCGAGCCGGTGGTGCGGACGGTGCTGACGCTGCTGGAGCTGGGCGGGGCCCGGCTGCACGACGGCCTGCCCGAGCTCTCCTCGCCGGTGCTGGAGCACCTGCTGTACGAGCAGCTGCACCTGTACGTGCAGCCGGACGTCGACCCGGCCGGGTACCCGGCGGCGGTGCGGATGCTGATCGGGTGGCAGCGGGCGGCCCGGCGGCTGAACGCGAAGCGGGCGGAGAAGCTGCGCGCGGAGGCGGACTGGCAGGGCGAGGTGCTGCTCTCCCTGCTGCGCCGCTCCGACCTGGTGACCTGGCCCCGGCTGTACGCGCTGCTGCTGCGCGCGGACGGGGTGCCCACCGGGGAGCCGGAGCGGGTGCGGGAGTGGCTGGCGGGCTTCCGGGAGCTGCCGGAGGAGGAGCGGTTCGCCGCCTTCGACCGGGTGCCCGGCCTGGACGGGGACGGCAACTGGGACCAGCCGGGCCGGCCGCTGCTGGTCGGGGTCTCCACCGACGGCGCGCGGCGGCTGCTGGAGCAGGGCCTGATGCGGCGCAGCTACCGCAACCTGGCCGAGCGATCCGCCCGCGGGCTGCCGATGCCCGCCGAACTCGCCGGTTCCTTCGAGGAGTTCGAGGAGGCGGTGGCGCAGGCCGCGATCGACCTGTGCGGGGAGTGGACCGTCCCGGGGCTGCCGCGGCTGCTGCTGGAGGAGTTCCCCGAACTGGCCCCCGAGGAGTACTGAGGGCCCCGGTCAGGTGGTGACCGGGGTGCTCCAGCCGGCCAGCAGGCGCAGGGCGTCGGCGGTGGGGGAGGCGGGTTCCACGGAGTAGACGCACAGGGTCTGGTCGGGGTCGCCGGGGGCCTGGAAGGACTCGTAGGAGAAGTGCAGGTCGCCGGCCAGGGGGTGGACGTAGTGCTTGGCGCCGTGGGTGCGGCGGAGCACCCGGTGGTCGTTCCACCAGGTGGTGAACTCCGGGCACTTCAGGGTGAGTTCGCCGATCAGCTCGGCGAGCCTGCGGTCCTCCGGGTACCGGCCGGCCTCCAGCCGGAGCATGGCCGCGGTCTCGGCGGCGATCGTCGCCCAGTCGCCGACCCGGTCGCGGGCCTGCGGGTCGAGCAGGTAGTAGCGGGCCAGGTTGCGGCGGGTGGCCGGGAGCGCGTCGAAGTCGGTGAGGACCTCCCGGGCCAGCCGGTTGGCGGCCAGCACGTCGGTGCGCCGGCCGAGGACGAACGCCGGGACGTGCCCCAGGGTCTCCAGCAGCAGGTGCAGCCCGGGCCTGACCCGTTGCGGCCGCTCCGGGGCGCGGCGGGCGGCCCGCGCGGCGGGGAGCAGCAGGTCGGCCAGGTGTTCGCGCTCCGAGGGGTCGAGCCGCAGGGCGCGGGCCAGTGCCTGGACCACTTCGGCGGACGGGTGCCCGGCCCGGCCCTGTTCCAGCCGGGTGTAGTACTCGGTGCTGACCCCGGCCAGCCGCGCCACCTCGTCGCGGCGCAGGCCCGGCACCCGGCGCACCCGGCCGTCCGCGGGCAGTCCGGTCGACTCCGGGGCGATCGCGGCGCGCCGGGTGCGGAGGAAGTCGGCGATCTCCCTGCTGCGTTCCATGGACCAAGTGTGCGGCCCCGGCGGGCGCGCCGGCGGGGCGAGGGTGGCCCTGCCGGTACCAGTCGGCGCAGGGCCCGCCCGGGGCCGTCCGCGGGGCCGCCGGGCTGGTGTGCTGGAGTCGTGCCCGGGACTCCCCGGTGCCGCAACTCCCCTGCTCCGCACGGAAGAAGGCTCACCATGTCCGCATCCACCAGCACTCCCGCCGCCGCCCCCGCCGACCGGCCGCTGACCGGTCGCGTCGCCGTGGTCACCGGCGCCTCCAGCGGCATCGGCGCGGCCACCGCCGAGGAGCTCGCCGGGCTGGGCGCCCGGGTCGTCCTGCTGGCCCGCCGCGCCGAGCGGCTGGCCGCGCTGTCCGACCGGATCGGGCGGGCCGGCGGCACCGCCCTGGCGATCGCCGCGGACGTCACCGACCCGGCCTCGGTGCGGGCCGCCGCCGACCGGGTCGCCGCCGAACTGGGCGGCGCGGACCTGCTGTTCAACAACGCGGGGGTGATGCTCCCGGCGCCGGTCGAGGAGCTGGCCGTGGAGCAGTGGCAGCGCCAGATCGACCTGAACGTGTCCGGCCTGATGAACGTCATCGGCGCGTTCACCCCGCAGCTGGTCGCGGCCGCGGCCGAGCGCGGGGTGGCCGACCTGGTCAACACCTCGTCGATCGCGGCGCGGAACCTCTTCCCGACCTTCGCCGTCTACTCCGCGACCAAGGCGTACGTCACCCACCTCTCGCTCCACCTGCGGGCCGAGCTGGGCGCCAAGCGGGTCCGGGTCTCGGCGATCGAGCCCGGCATCGTCGACACCGAGCTCCAGTCGCACGTCACCGACCGGGGCGCGCTCGCCTGGCTGGACGGTTCCAAGGAGGCGATGGAGTGGCTCACCCCCGGCGACATCGCCAGGACGGTCGGCTTCCTGGCCGCCCTGCCGCCGCGCGTCAACCTCCAGCAGGTCACCGTGATGCCGACCGGCCAGGCGAGCTGAGGGCGCGGCGGTCGCGCCGCGACCAGCCGGGGCCGCGGCCCCGGGGTCAGCGGCCCCGGCGGTCGCGGCCGCCGGTCACGGCTGGAGGCCGAGGTGGCGGAGCCAGGGCAGCGGGTCGACCGGGGAGCCGTCGGCGAGGCGGACCTCCAGGTGGAGGTGCGGGGTGGTGGCGCTGCCGGTGGAGCCGACGGTGCCGAGGAGGGTGCCGGGCGCGGCCTGGCCGGGGGCGGCGGTGATCCGGGCGAGGTGGCAGTACCAGAGCTCGGTGCCGTCGGGGAGGGTCTGGACGACGCGGTAGCCGTAGGTGCCGGACCAGCCCGCGGCGGTGACGGCGCCGGCGGTGACGGCGGTGACGGGGGTGCCGGTGCGGGCGGCGAAGTCCAGCCCGTTGTGCAGGTGCGCCCAGTGCAGGCCGGCCTGCGAGAACCCGTCGCCCAGCCGGTAGCCGGTGAGCGGGAGGGCGGGCGCGGAGCGGTCGGTGCCGGGTGCGGCGGCCGTCGTGGTCGTCCCGGCCCGCCGGTCGGCGCGCTTGGCCTCGGCGTCCTGCGCGGCGGCCAGCCGGGCGGACTCCTCGGCGTCGGTGCGCTGTCCGTCGGCCTGCTGCAGGATGCGGGCGGCGAGGGCGAGTCCGGGGTCGGCGGCGAGCAGGTCGTCGGAGACCTCGTCGGCGGCGGTGACGGGGGCCGGGGCGGGCGCGGGGGCGGCCTGGGCGGGAGCGGCGGCGAGACCGGTGGCGCCGAGCGCGGCGGTCATCGCGGTGACGCCCAGCAGGGGCGCGCCGGTGCGGGCCTGGCGGGGGAGCCGGTGCCGGACGGGCTCGGCCTCGACCGGGTGGTCGAGCAGCTGGGTGCCGGTGCTCTCGGTGTAGGTCGACGCCACTGGGGCGCGCTCCTTCCTTCCCTGCCGCCGACCGGGTTAGCTGACGGGTTCGGAGGTGGAAGGTCTCCTACGGTCGGGCCCAGGGCCGTCCCGATTCACCCCGGTGGAACGTGGTTCCCCGGCTCCTGGACCTGCCGCGGGGCAGGACCGGATGGATTAGGCGTGGCGCACGGTGCCGCATGGTTACGGCGTTGCCGACCGCGCTGCGTTATCAAACGTTAATCCTATGGACCCCATGATTCCAAGCGCCCTCCTGGGTGCAGTGAAAGTTTCCTGACGCCCTATGGGCGATTTGTGACGGTTCGTCGATGTACCCGGATCCGGCCATGACGGACCGTGACGGAGCAGTTGAGTATCCGTACTCACGACCTGCCCGCGCCCCGGCGGGACCCTGGCCCCATGACCGCTCCCGTACCCCGCCGCACCACGTCCGCCTACTACCTGCAGGCCGTCGCGTCCTTCGCGTTCGCGACCGCCGCCCTGGCCCTGGGGGTCGCCTACCTCCCGGTCAGCGCGTGGATGCGCGCCTTCCTCGCCGTCGGCCTGCTCTACCAGGTCACCTCCGCGTTCACACTGGCCAAGGTGGTCCGGGACCGCCAGGAGGAGGGCGCGATCACCAGCCGGGTCGACCAGGCCCGGCTGGAGAAACTGCTCTCCGAGCACGACCCGTTCCGGGCCGACGGGATCTGAGCCGGACGGGGTCCGGGACGGACGGGGTCCGGAGCGCGCCCGTCGGCGGGCGCACCCGCCGGGCTTGACGGCTAAGGCTATTAGCCTTAGCTTTATGGCTATTGGCAGGAGCCGGGCGCGGAGCCCGGAGCGCCGGACGACGCCCGCCCAGGAGGCCCGCGATGAACAGCACCCTCGGCACCACCACCCGGTACCTCGACGTCCCCGGCGGCCGGATCGCCTTCGACGACGCCACCGGCCCCGGCACCCCGGTCGTCCTGCTGCCCGGCATGCTCGACCGGCGGACCGTCTACCGCTTCCTCGCCCCGCTGCTGGGGGCCGCCGGGCACCGGGTGGTCACCATGGACCTGCGCGGCATGGGCGAGTCCTCCACCGGTTTCACCGACCACACCCCGGCGGCGATCGCGGACGACCTGGTGGCCCTGCTGGAGCACCTGGACCTGCGCGGCGCCGTCCTGGTGGGCAGCTCGTACACCGGCGCCACCGTGGTGCGGGCCGCGGCGCTCGCCCCCGAGCGGACCGGCGGGGTGGTGCTGGTCGACGCCTTCATCGAGAACCTGCCGCTGAACGCCTTCCAGAAGGCGCTGTTCGGCCTGGCCGCCCCGCTGGTCAGCGCCTTCCCGGGCCTGTGGGGCTCGATGCAGAAGTTCTACTACCCGGCCGCCGCCCGGCCCGCCGACTTCGAGGACTACCGGGCCGGCCTGGCCGCGATGCTCCGCGAGCCGGCCCGCAAGACGGCGCTGCGCGGCTACCTGAAGGGCGACTCGGCGCCGGTCGGCTGGTGCGCGGCGGTCGACGTACCCGCGCTGGTGCTGATGGGCGAGCGGGATCCCGACTTCCCGGACCCGGAGCTGGTCGCCGACCGGCAGGCCGCCGCGCTGCGCGGCCGCAAGGTGATGATCGCCGGCGCCGGCCACTACCCGATGGCCGGCCGCCCGCAGGCCGTCGCCGACGCCCTGCTGCCCTTCCTCGCCGAGCTCGACGGCCCGGCCGGACCGACCGACGAGAACGGGACCGCCCGCTGATGCCCCGCGCCGGACTCTCCACCGCCGCCGTGGTGGACCACGCCCTGGAACTGATCGACGAGCGCGGCGCCGAGGCGCTGACCCTGGCCGCGGTCGCCGCCAGGGCCGGGGTGGCCACCCCGTCGCTGTACAAGCACGTGGCCGGCGGCCTGCCCGAACTGCGCCGCCTGGTCGCCGTCCGCACCACCGGGGAGCTGGCCGACCACCTGGCCGCCGCCGTCCTCGGGCACTCCCGGGACGGCGCGGTCCGCGCCCTGCTGGGCGCCTACGCCGGGTACGCCCTGGCGCACCCGCGGCGGTACGCGGCGCTGCCGCAGGTGCCGGACCCGGATCCGGGCCCGGAGCTGGCCGAGGCCGCCGAGCGGCTGGTGGGGGTGCTGTTCGCGGTGCTGCGCGGCTACGGGCTGGAGGGCTCGGAGGCGGTGCACGCCGTGCGGACGCTGCGGGCGGCGGCCCACGGGTACGCCTCGTTGACCACGGCGGGGGCGTTCCAGCTCGCCGAGGGCACCGACGTCACGCTGGAGCGGCTGACCGGGGTGCTGGTCGAGGGGCTGGCCAACTGGCCCGGCGGCGAAGGCCCGTGACCTCCCGGGGGCCTGCCGCGTTCTACCCGGTATGAAGAAGCGCAGCATGCTCGCCTTTGCCTCGCTCGCCGTCGGCGTGGTCGCCTCGCTCACCGCTCCCAGCGCGCACGCCGCGCCGGAGCACCGGGACGGCCTCGCCCCGCTGAAGGACGCCGTCTCCGCCCCGGACCTGCCGCTGGACGAGGACTTCGCGCAGACCGTCGCCGAGCTGCCGGGGGCCTGACGGCGCAGGTCGGCGCCCTTGCACACCTTTTCGCAACCTCCTCCCCATCATTTCGACACCGTCGGTGCGTAACACTGTCCTCCGGTCGGGAAGTCATACCGCGTGGAGACCTTCCACGGGTGTGGCCGACAAGCACGGAGGATCAGCGACATGCCGCAGGCGACCCAGCGCACCGAGCCCGGCACGGGACTGATCCCGGCCCCCCGGACGGCACCGGACGGCGCGCCCGGCGGTCCGCGGCCCGCGGGCCGGTCGGCCGACCCGCGGCCGGAGGGCTGGACGGCCGCGCTGCGGCACGGGGTCGCGGTGCTGCGCGGACTGGGCTCGCTGCGACCGGTCGACGCCCGCCCGCAGCGCGGGTACGGCGAGGTCGACGGCCAGTGACCGGCCGTTCCGCCACCGGCGGGGTGTCGGAAATGCCGCGGATCCACCACGTGTCGTGAAAGCGCCTGGTTGCCCGGTGCGTCCATAAGATGGTCAGCACTGGCACGTCGACCGGAAGGGCCGGGCGCCTCCCATGGACCAGAGCTCCCCGCGTCGGGCCAGCCGTTCCGAACTCCGCTGCGTGCGCGCCCTGCTGCGGGCGTCGAGCGCGGCGGAGCTGCTGGCGGCGCTGCTGACCGAGGGCCCGGCGTGGATCACCGGCGAGGGCTCGGCGCTCTACCTGCTGGACGGCGGCATGCTCCGGCTGACCGCCTCGCACGAACTGCCCGAGTGGGCGCACCGCAAGTACGGGGTGGTCGATCCGGCGAGCGAGCTGCCCGCGGCGCTGGCGCTGCGGCGGCGCGAGCCGGTGCTGCTGAGCCCGCAGCAGACCAGCACCGACTACCCGAACACGGCGGCGGGCCTGGGCACCGGCCTGGTCGCGCTGGCGGTGCTGCCGCTGGTGGTGGACGGGGGCCCGGTGGGTTCGCTGGCGCTCGCGCTGGCCCACCGCGGGGCGGTCCCGCAGCGGGACGTCGAGCTGCTGGAGACCCTGGCCGACGTGGCCGCGCACCGGCTCGCCCACCTGCTGCACCACGTGCACACGGCCGACCCGACCGTGGGCCACCCGAGTGCGGAACTCCCCTCCCCCGAAGGGCAGTTGATCTCGCTCGCGGTGCGCTCGGCGGGTGCCGGGGCGTTCGAGCGGGACTTGGTGACCGGCGAGACGCTGTGGGACGCGCAGGCGTACCGGGTGGTGGGCCTGCCGCCGCCGGGCCCGACCGGGCGGGCGCCGGACCTGGCGGACGTGGTGCACCCGGAGGACCTGCCGGACGTGCAGGCCGCGCTGGTGGAGGCGCTGGCCACCGGCGGCCCGTACCGGGTCTCCTACCGGGTGGTGCGGCCGGACGGCTCGCCGCGGCGGGTGGACGAGGCCGGCGAGGTGATGCTGGACGTGCACCGGCGGCCGGTGCGGACGGCGGGGCTGCTGACCGGGCGGGAGTGGCGGCCGGAGGGGGCGGCGGCGGCCGGTTCGGTGTCCGCCGCGGCGGCGGGGGCGCGCTCCACGCTGCTGCTGGCGCTGACCCGCTCGCTGTCCCGGGCGGTGACGGTGCGCGAGGTGACCACGGCGCTGACCGACGTGGCGCGCCCGGCGCTGGGCGCGGCCGGCGTGGTGCTGGACCTGGTGGACGAGGGCCGGCTGACGCCGGTCTCCCCCGCGGTGTTCGGCGGCCCGCACCGGGCGGAGCTGAACCGGCTGCACGACCTGGCGGGCGGGGTGATGGAGCACGTGCTGGCCCGGGCCACGCCGCTGTTCAGCGAGCCGGGCCAGGAGCGCCGGGGCCCGGACGCGCCGGCCGCCTGGACGGTGCTGCCGCTGGTGGCCTCGGGCCGGCAGGTCGGCTCCTGCCTGATCACCTTCGCCTCCGAGCGGTCGTTCAGCCGCGAGGACCGCACCATGTACTCGGCGTTCGCGGGCATCCTGGCGCAGTCCCTGGAGCGGGCCCGGCTGTACGACGTGCACCACGAGCGGGCCAGCGAGCTGCAGCGGGCGATGCTGCCGCGCTCGCTGCCGGTGCTGCCGGGGATCGCCTCGGCGGCCCGCTACCTGCCGTCCACCGAGGGGATGCAGATCGGCGGCGACTGGTACGACCTGCTGCGGCTGCCGGGCGGCCTGGTCGGGCTGGTGATCGGCGACGTGCAGGGCCACAACGCGGAGGCGACCGCGGTGATGGGCCAGCTGCGGTCGGTGCTGTGGGCGTACGCGACGGAGGGGAACGATCCGGCGACGACGCTGGCCCGGACCGGCCGGCTGCTGGCCGAGATGGAGACCGAGCTGTTCGCCACCTGCCTGTACGTGGTGCTGGACCCGGCGACCGGGGCGCTGCGGGCGGCCCGGGCCGGGCACCCGCAGCCGGTGCGGATCGGGGCGGCCGGGGCGGCGGAGCTGGACCTGCCGGGCGGCCCGCCGCTGGGGGTGCTGCCCGGGGTGCGCTACCCGCTGGCCGAGGCGCGGCTGGAGCCGGGCGAGACGCTGCTGGCCTACACGGACGGGCTGGTGGAGGTCCGGGACGAGGACTACGACGAGTCGGTGCAGCGGATGCTGGGCGGGCTGGAGCTGTGGACCGCGGAGGCCGGCGGGGCCGGTCGGCTGGAGCGCCCGGAGGCGCTGGAGCGGCTGGCCGACCTGCTGACGCTGAACGTGACGGAGCGCGAGGTCCGGCAGGACGACGTGGCGCTGCTCCTGCTGCACCGGGTCCTCGACCCGGTCGCCGACCGGGGGCGGCCCGTTAGCCGGGGGCGGGCCGATCCTGTCCGACCTGTCCGAAATTGACGGAATCTGAACAACGGAAGTTGGAACCGTTCATACGCAAGTAGTAACACCACCATAAACTCCGCGTGTGACGACCACTCAATGGTGTTTGGCAGCAGCCGCATTGCTCGCCCTCCTCGCCCTCGCGGCCACCGCCCGCTCCCGTGCCGTCACCCGGACCCTGCGCCTGCGGCTCATCGGCACCGAGCAGGAACTCGCCGACGTCCGGGCCCGGTTGGAGGTCGAACTGGCCGACCGCCGGGCGAGCAACGAAGCCGCCTTGCACGAGCAGGAGATGAACGCGGCGACCCGCCGCGCCTTCCTGAACGTGGCCCGCCGGATCCTGGTGATGGCGCACGACCAGCAGGCCGGGCTGGACGAGATGGAACGCACCCACGACGACCCGGTCCTGCTCGACGGCCTGCTGCGGGCCGACCACGCCGCCGCCCAGCAGGCCCGGCTGGCCCAGACCCTGGCCGTGCTGTGCGGCTCCCGGGCCGGCCGGACCTGGCCCGAGCCCGTCACGCTGGAGGACGTGGTCCGCGGCGCCCAGGGCCGGATCCTGCCGTTCCAGCGGGTGGTCGTGCACAACCGGGTGGACACCGCGGTGCTCGGCGCGGCCGCCGAGGCGCTGATCCACGCGGTGGCCGAGCTGCTGGACAACGCCACCCGCTACTCGCCGCCCAGCTCGCAGGTGTACGTCTCGCTGATGTCGGTGCACAACGGCGCGGTGATCGAGATCGACGACTGCGGCGTCGGCATGACCGACGTGACGGTCGCCAAGGCGGCCGCCGCGCTGTCCGGCGAGGGCTCGCTGGAGGTCTCCCGGATCGGCGAGGTCCCGCAGCTGGGCCTGGCCGCGGTCGGCCTGCTCGCCCGGCAGTACGGCTTCCGGGTCACCGTGCACTCCACCCCGTCCCCGTACGGCGGCGTGCGGGTGGTGGTGCTGCTGCCCACCGCGCTGCTCACCGACCCGCTGCCGCAGCACGGACTGCCGACCGGCCGCCCGCAGCCGAACCGGGCCGCACCCCAGGCCCGGCCCCAGACCCAGGCCCGGCCCCACCCCCAGGCACAGGCCCAGGCCCACCCCCAGGCCCAGGCCCAGGCACAGGCCCAGGCCCAGGCGCGGCCCCCGCTGCCCACCCGCCCGGTCTCCCCCCGGACCGGGAGCACCCCCTCCTCCGCAGTACCCGCACAGGGCGGCCCCCTGCCCCGCCGGAGCAACCGCCGGGGCGCCGCACCGCAGCACCGGTTCCCTCCGGAGCCGACGGTCCCGCCGCGCTCCGCCGGCGAGGCCCGGTCCTTCATGTCGCTGTTCCAGAGCGGCACCGCGGACGGCCGGGCCGCCGCCCAGCACCACCAGCGGTCCGGCGCGGACCGCCCCGACGAATTCCCCGCTTCCCCCCTGGGAGACCCGAATGACGACCAACCCTGATCTCGGCTGGCTGCTGGCCGACATCGTCTCCGTGCCGGAGGTCCGGCACGCCCTCGTGGTGTCCAACGACGGCCTGGAGATCGGCCGCAGCCCGCGGATCGACCGGGACGACGCCGAGCGCCTGGCCGCCGCCTGCTCCGGGCTGCAGTCGCTCTCCCGGGGCGTGGCCACCGGCTTCGGCGACGGCCGCACCCGGCAGATCGTCATCGAGTACGGCGGCGGCTACCTGTTCGTGGTGGCCGCCGGGGCCGGGGCGCACCTCGCGGTGGTGGCCGGGGAGTCGGTCGACGCGGGCCTGGTGGCGTACCAGATGCAGATGCTGGTCGGCCGGATCGGCGAGCACCTGACCGCCGCGCCCCGGCAGGAGACCGCGACCGCCGGGAACCCGCGGTGAGCCGCAGCCCGGTACGGCCGTACGTCATCACCGGCGGGCGCAGCCGGACCGGCCGGAACGTGCTGGAGTTCGAGAGCCTGGTGCGGACCGTCCCGGGGGTCCGGGTCGACCCGCTGGTGGTGAACCGGGAGCAGTTGACGATCCTGGAGCTCTGCCGGGAACTGCTGTCGATCGCCGAGGTGGCCGCCCACCTCGGCCTGCCGATCAGCGTGCTGAAGGTGCTGGTCGGCGACCTGTGGGAACTGGGCGCGGTCCAGGTGCTGCCGCCCGTCCGTCCGGCCGAGCGGGCTCCGCTCGCACTGATCGAGGAGGTGCTGGTTGGCCTCCGTCAGCTCCGCTGAGCCCGAGTACCTGCCGTCCAGCGTGCAGGGCGCGGTGAAGATCCTGGTCACCGGGCCGTTCGGGGTCGGCAAGACGACCCTGGTCGGGGCGCTGAGCGAGATCGCCCCGCTGCGCACCGAGGAGACGATGACCGCGGTCGGCGAGGGCGTGGACGACCTGACCGGGCGTCCGCACAAGTCGACCACCACCGTGGCGCTGGACTTCGGCCGGATCACGCTCAGCACCCGGCTCGCGCTGTACCTGTTCGGCACGCCCGGGCAGCAGCGGTTCTGGCCGCTGTGGGAGGACCTGTCGCGCGGGGCACTGGGGGCGATCGCCCTGGTCGACTCCCGCCGGCTGGAGGAGTCCTTCGACGTGCTGGGGCTGCTGGAGGAGCAGCGGATCCCGTTCGCGGTGGCGGTCAACCGCTTCCCCGACACGCCGGCGTACCCGGAGGAGGAGCTGCGGGCCGCGCTCGACCTGCTGCCCGGGGTGCCGGTCCTCACCTGTGACGTCCGCGACGAGGACGCCGCCCACCGACTGCTGATCGATTTCGTCGACCACCTGCGGGCCGGCGCCCTGGAGCTGTCATGACCGTTCCCGAACCGCACCTGGCCGGCGGCTGCCCGTACGCCGAGCGCCCCGGCGTCACCCCGCTGTACGGCCGGACGGTGGCCCAGGACCCGCACGGGCTGTACGCCCGGATGCGCGCCGAGCACGGCCCGGTGGCGCCGATCGAGCTGGAGCCCGGGGTCGAGGCGTGGCTGGTCATCGGGTACCAGGAGCTCCTCGAACTCACCCGCAACGAGCAGCAGTTCTCCAAGGACTCGCGGCACTGGCGGGTGGCCGCGGAGGGCCGGCTGCGGCCGGACTCCCCCCTGGTGCCGATGACCATGTGGCGGCCCACCCTCAACAACCTGGACGGCGCCGAGCACCAGCGGCTGAGCGCCGCGGTCGGCGACACCCTGGCCCGGGCCGACCAGAAGCGGCTGCGGGAGACCAGCGAGGCCGCCGCGCTGGCGCTGATCGAGAGCTGGGGGCCGGACGGCACCGCCGACCTGGTCAGCCAGTTCACCCGCCGGCTGCCGCCGCTGGTGTTCACCACGCTGCTGGACCTGCCCGACGAGGAGGGTCCGAAGCTGCTCGGGCTGATCATGAACGTGGTCGACAGCGGCGCGGACTCGCACCGCGCCTCGGTGGAGCTCTTCGGGCTGCTGGGCGAGCTGGTGCGGCGGCGGCGCGAGCACCCCGGGGAGGACCTGGTGTCCTGGCTGCTGGGGCACTCCGCCGGGCTGAGCGACGAGGAGGCCGTCCACAACCTGCTGGTGTTCCTGGTCGCGGGCAACGAGACGTGCGTCAACTGGATCGGCAACGCGGTGCGGCTGCTGCTCGTCGACCGGCGCTTCCGCGGCAGCCTGACCGGCGGCCGGGCGACCGTCGCGGACGCCCTGGAGGAGGTGCTGTGGCGCGACCCGCCGATCCAGAACTTCCCCGGCCGGTGGGCCACTTCGGACACCGTGCTGGGCGGCCAGTACATCAGCCGGGGCGACATGCTGGTGCTGGGCATCGCCGGTGCCAACGACGACCCGGCGGTGCACGGGCCGAACGACCTCAGCGGCAACCGGGCGCACCTCGCCTGGAGCGCGGGCCGGCACGTCTGCCCGGCCAAGGACCCGGCCCGGCTGATCGTCGAGACCGCGATCGAGACCCTGCTGCACTGTCTGCCCGACCTGCAACTCGCGGTTCCCGCACACGAGTTGGAGTGGCGCCCGTCCCCCTGGTCGCGCGCCCTGGCGAGCCTGCCGGTGCTGTACAGCGCCTTCGCCCCGCCCCGTCCGACCGACCCGGTCCCCTTCCCGTCCGCCGGACCCACCGGGTTCGCCGACCCGGCACCCGCCGCCTCCGCACCCGTCACGCCCGAGAGGACCGCATGGACACCGCAGCCGCAGCCGGAGTCTGCCCCCACCGACTCGACCCCACCGGAGCCGACCAGCTCGCCGAGAACCGGCAGCTCCGCGCTCTCGGACCTGCGGCGCAGGTTGAGCTCCCTGGTGGGGTGGTGGTCTGGTCGGTGACCCACCACGCCGCCCTGCAGCGGGTGCTCGCCGACCCGCGGGTGGCCAAGGACCCCGCGCACTGGACGCTGTACCGGGAGGGGCGGCTCCCCGAGGGCTGGCCGCTGATGACCTTCGTCACCATCCCCGGCATGACCACCTCCGACGGCGCCGACCACCGCCGGCTGCGCGGCCTGGTCAGCCAGGCCCTCACCCCGCGCCGGGTGGACGCGCTGGCCCCCGCCGTCCGGCAGCGGGTCCTCGGCCTGCTGGACGACCTCGCCGGGGCCGCCGCCCCGGACGGGTCGGTCGACCTGCGGGCCCGGTTCGCCTACCCGCTGCCGATGGACGTCGTCGGCGAACTGCTGGGCCTGCGGGCCGAGCAGCAGGACCGGCTGCACGAGCTGTCCGACGTCATGGTCAGCTCCTCCGCCGCGCCCGGGGCGGGCGCCGCCGCGACCCGCGACATGCTCGGGTTGCTGGCCGGGCTGGCCGCCGAGAAGCGGGCCGAGCCCGCCGACGACCTGACCAGCGCGCTGATCGCCGCCCGCGAGGAGCAGGACCGGCTCAGCGAGGAGGAGCTGATCGGCATCCTGCTGCAGCTGGTGGTGGCCGGCCACGAGACCACCCTCAACCTGATCTGCAACGCGGTGCGCGCCCTGCTCGCCCACCCCGACCAGCTGGCGCTGGTGCTCGGCGGCGCGGCCCCGTGGTCCGCGGTGGTCGAGGAGACCCTGCGCCGGGACTCCCCGGTCGGCCACTTCCCGATGCGCTACGCGCTGGAGGACATCGACCTGGACGGGGTGGTGATCCCGGCCGGCGACGGCATCCTCGCCTCGTACGCGGCGGCCGGGCGCGACCCCGGCCACTGGGCGGAGCCGGACCGCTTCGACCTGACCCGCTCCCCGGTCCGGCACCTCTCGCTCGGGCACGGGCCGCACTTCTGCATCGGCTCCGCCCTGGCCCGGCTGGAGGCGGAGACGGCGCTGCGCGAACTGTTCGCCCGCTTCCCCGGCCTGCGGGCCGCCGAGGGCGAGCCGCCGGCGCCGATCGCCTCCTTCGTCAGCAACGGCGTCAGCAGCCTGCGGGTGCGGCTGTCCTGAACTCCCCGCGAACCGCCCCCGCCGGGTCAATCCACGTGACCGGGCGGGGGCGGCGCTCGTTGCACCTGCCATGAAGAAGCTCACCGCCCTCGCCGCCCTGTCCGTGGCCGGGCTCGCCCTCGTCCAGGCGCCCGCCCAGGCCGCCCCCATCGCCCAGGCCGGCGGCCTCGGCCAGGCCCAGGGCCTCGACACCGGCTACCACGGCGTCCTGCCCTCCACCGCCGAGCTGTGCCACCGCGACCTGGCCCAGTACCCGGTGGTCGGCCCGCTCACCGACTCCACCACCGGCGCCTGCGAGGCCCTCGGCGCGACCGTCGACGGGCGGTAGCCAGGACTCGGACATCCGAGCCGTTATGGTGCGAATGTCCGTTTCTTCGGTGCTTTCTGGCGTGAGGTGATCCCGTGGGCAGCGTGGCCGACCAGATGGTGGAGGTGCTCCGGCAGGCCGGGGTCGAACGCGTCTACGGGGTGGTCGGCGACAGCCTCAACCCGGTCGTCGACGCGATCCGCCGCGCCGAGGGCATCTCCTGGGTGCACGTCAGGAACGAGGAGGCCGGGGCGTTCGCGGCCGCCGCCGAGGCCGAGCTGACCGGACGCCTCGCGGTCTGCGCGGGCAGCTGCGGCCCCGGCAACACCCACCTGATCCAGGGCCTGTACGACGCCCAGCGCAGCGGCGTGCCGGTGCTGGCCCTGGCCTCGCACATCCCGTCCGGGCAGATCGGCACCGGCTTCTTCCAGGAGACCCACCCCGAGCGGGTGTTCACCGACTGCAGCACCTGGTGCGAGATGCTCTCCAACCCGGCCCAGCTGCCCCGGCTGCTGCGGGTCGGCATCCAGCACGCGCTGGGCTCCCCCGGCGTCTCGGTGCTGGTCTTCCCCGGCGACGTCGCCGCGGTCACCGCCCCCTCCCCCACCGGCCGCAGCACCTTCCTCACCGAGCAGGCGGTGGCCGCCCCGCCCTGGTCCCAGGTGCAGGCCCTCGCCGAGGCCCTCAACTCGGCCGCCACCGTGACGGTCTTCGCCGGCGCGGGCACCCGCGGCGCGCACGAGGAGCTGATGCACCTCGCCGAGACGCTGAACGCCCCGGTCGGGCACTCGCTGCGCGGCAAGGAATGGGTGCAGTACGACAACCCGTACGACGTCGGGATGAGCGGCCTGCTCGGCTACGGCGCCTGCCACGAGGCCCTGCACGGAGCCGAGTTGGTGCTCCTGCTGGGCACCGACTTCCCGTACGACTCCTTCCTCCCGCAGGCCCGCACCGTCCAGGTCGACCACGACGCGACCCGGCTCGGCCGCCGCACCCCGCTGGAACTCGCCGTGCACGGCGACGTGGCCGCCACGCTGCGGGCGGTGCTGCCGCTGCTGGAGCGCAAGAGCGACCGCCGGTTCCTGGACGCCATGCTGGAGCGGCACTGCAAGTCGCTGGAGACGGTGGTCGGCGCGTACACCAAGGACATCGAGAAGCACCGGCCGATCCACCCCGAGTACGTCGCCTCGGTGCTGGACGAGATCGCCGCCGAGGACGCCGTCTTCACCGTCGACACCGGCATGTGCAACGTCTGGGCCGCCCGCTACCTCACCCCCAACGGGCGCCGCCGGGTGATCGGCTCCTTCCTGCACGGCTCGATGGCGAACGCCCTGCCGCACGCGATCGGCGCCCAACTCGCCTTCCCCGGACGGCAGGTGGTGTCGATGTCGGGCGACGGCGGGATCGGCATGCTGCTGGGCGAACTGCTCACCGTGGCGAAGTACCGGCTGCCGGTGAAGACCGTGGTGTTCAACAACGGGGCGCTCGGCATGATCAAGCTGGAGATGCTGGTCTCCGGCTACCCCGAGTCCGAGATCGACAACGGCGACGTCGACTACGCGGCGATCGCCCGCGCCTGCGGGATCCCCGCCAAGCGGGTCACCGACCCCGCGAAGGTCCACGAGGTGCTGGCCGACGCCCTGGAACGCCCCGGCCCCGCGCTGGTCGACGTGGTCACCGACCCCAACGCGCTCTCCATCCCCCCGCACATCACCGCCGCCCAGCTCAAGGGCTTCGCCCTGGCCGCCGGCCGCACCGTCCTGACCGGCGGCGTCGGCAAGATGCTCGACCTGGCCCGCTCCAACCTGCGCAACATCCCCCGGCCCTGAGAGCCCCTCCGGGGCGGAGGGGAGTCGGGGGACGGCGAAAGCCCTGGCCGGGCGGGCGAAGAAGCGCGAGGAACCCGGCCCCTCCGGGGCGGAACGGGAAAGCGGGGACGGCGAAAGCCCTGGCCGGGCAGGCGAAGAAGCGCGGAGAACCCGGCCCCTCCGGGGCGGAACGGGAAACCGGGGACGGCGAAAGCCCTGGCCGGGCAGGCGAAGAAGCGCGGGGAACCCGGCCCCTCCGGGGCGGAAGGGGAAACCGGGGACGGCGAAAGCCCTGGCCGGGCGGGCGAAGAAGCGCGGAGAACCCGGCCCCTCCAGGGCGGAAGGGGAAACCGGGGACGGCGAAAGCCCTGGCCGGGCAGGCGAAGAAGCGCGGGGAACCCGGCCCCTCCGGGGCGGAAGGGGAAACGGGGGACGGCGAAAGCCCTGGCCGGGCGGACCGGGGAGGGTGGGAAAGGCCGCCCCTCCGGGGAGGACGGCGGGGCCCCGGCCGGGCGGGGCTCGGCGGGCGGGAGGAGCCCGGCCCCCTTCGGGGAGCGCGGGTGGGGCCGGTCGGCCCTGGTGTCGGGGGGGGTGGGGGCGGGAGAGTGGAGGCAGAGGGGGCGGGTTTGCCTGTGGGGCAAGTTTGTTGCCTCGGGGGCAGGGAGGGTGTCCACTGGTCCCATGACGGACAGTCCCCTCGACGAGGACCAGGAGGTCGCGGGCCTCGGCGCGCGGCTGCGGGAGCAGCGGGTCTCCAGCCGCTTGACGCTGGAGGTCGCGGCGGCCCGGGTGGGCCTCTCGCCAGCTTACTTGTCCCGCCTGGAGACCGGCCGCCGGCAGCCCTCGCTGCCGGTGCTGCTGGGCCTGGCCCGGGCGTACGGGACGAGCGTGTCCGAGCTGCTCGGCGAGCAGCCCGGCGAGCCGGACCCGGTGATCCGGGGCGGGCGGGTGGAGCCCGGGCGGGCCGGCGGCTGGGGGTACCAGCGGGCCGGTGCGCCGGGCCGGGCGATGCAGGCGCTCCGGGTGCACGTGCCGCCGAGCACGCAGGACGCGGTGGTGCGGGTGCACCCGGGCGAGGAGTGGCTGTACGTCACCGCGGGCCGGATGAAGCTGGTGCTGGGCGACCGGGTGCACTTCCTGGACGAGGGCGACTCGGCGCACTTCGACTCGATGACCCCGCACGTGATCGCCGCGGACTCCGCCTCCGGCCTCGACCTGATCTTCGTCCACACGCTGTTGCAGAGCCCCGGCGGCGACCTGTGCCTGGGTGACACCCCGCGCCTGTAGCCCCACCACCTCCACGTCAGGAGACCGCGCCATGACCGACACCGGAAAGCCCGCCGCCCACACCCCCGCCCCGACCGCTCGGACCGCCCCGGCCGCCCCGGCCGTCCCGAAGTACGCGGAGACCATCGACGCGGGCTACCGCGCCTCGAACCGGGTGTGGATCCGGGTGTGGATCTACATCGTCTCGGGGCACGTCTTCGTGGCCTTCCTGTTCCTGCTGTTCTACGTGGGCAGTCACAAGGGCTGAGCGAGCAGTTCGCCCAGCGCGTCGAGCGCGGCGCCGAAGGCGTGCTCGGGCGGGGTGCCGTAGCCGATCACCAGCCCGGGGGGCCGTCCGGGCCCGGGGGCGGCGCCGGGCGCCAGGTGCCAGCCGAGGGTGTTCAGGGCGAGGCCGGCGCGCCGGGAACGGTGCAGCAGCTCGGCCTCGCCGGGGCCGTCCGCGGGCAGTTCCAGGACGGCGTGCAGGCCCGCGTTGAGGCCGGTGACCCGCACCCGGGGGGCGCGTTCGGCGAGCACCTCGACCAGCCGGTCGCGGCGGTGGCGCAGCAGGTGCCGGCTGCGCCGGACGTGCCGGTCGTAGTCGCCGGAGTCGATCAGTTCGGCGAGGGCGAGCTGATCCAGCGAGCCGCTGTGCGCGTCGGCCAGCCGCTTGTGCCGGGCCAACGGTTCGACCAGGGCGGCGGGCAGCGCCAGCCAGGCCAGCCGCAGGCCGGGGGCGAGCGACTTGGACGCGGTGCCCGCGTACACCACCCGTTCCGGGTCGAGCGCCTGCATGGCGCCGATGGCGTGCCGGTCGTAGCGGAACTCGCCGTCGTAGTCGTCCTCCAGCAGGTAGCCGCCGGTCTGCCGGGCCCAGTCGACCGCGGCGGCCCGCCGGGAGGCCCGCAGCGGGACGCCGGTGGGGAACTGGTGGGCGGGGGTGAGCACCGCCAACCCGGCGTCGGTGCGGGTCAGTTCGTCCGTCCGGGCGCCGCCCTCGTCCAGCGGCAGCGGGCGCAGGGCGAGGCCGCGGGCGGTGATCACGGTGTGCTGGGGCGGCAGCCCGTACTCCTCCACCGCGACGGCGGCCAGGCCGTGTTCGCGCAGCGCGGCGCAGAGCAGGCCGAGGCCCTGCAGGTAGCCGGTGCAGACCAGCAGCCGTTCGGGGTCGGTGCGCACGCCGCGGGCCCGGGCCAGGTAGCCGGCCAGGGCGCGGCGCAGTTCGATCCGGCCGCGCGGGTCGCCGTAGCCGAACGCCTCGTTGGGGGCGGCGGTCAGCGCCCGGCGGGCGGCGGCCAGCCAGGCGGTGCGCGGGAAGCGGCTCAGGTCGGGCGAGCCGGGGCGCAGGTTGTGCACGGGCACCGACGGGGCGGGCAGCCCGGGCGGCGGCGCGACGGGGGCGGACTGCGGGCCGCGCTCGGCGACCACCGTGCCGGAGCCCTGCCGGGAGGCGAGCCAGCCCTCGGCGGCGAGCTGGGTGTACGCCTCGGCGATGGTGTTGCGGGCGATGCCCAGGTCGACGGCGAGGGCCCGGGAGGACGGCAGCCGCGTCCCGGCGGCGAGGCGGCCGTCCCGGACGGCGGTGCGCAGCGCGTCCTCCAGGGCGGCGCGCAGACCCAGGCCGCGGGAGCGTCCGGCGTCCAGGTCGAGGTGCAGGTCGCCGCCGAAAGTGGCCCAGGGATCCATCCCCCAAATGAACCACGCGGCCGGTCCACCGCGCGCCTACGGTGGGCCGTATGACCGACGACTCCACCGTTCCCGCCCCCGCCCTCCGCATCTCGCTGCGCGACCGCGCCCCCGAGTTCTACCGCCCGCTGCTGGAAGCCTCCGGGGCCGCGATCGCCGGCCTCGCCGACCCGGTGCTCACCGAACTGGTCAACCTGCGCGCCTCGCAGATCAACGGCTGCGCGTTCTGCCTGGACAAGCACGCGGGCGACGCCCGCGCGAAGGGCGAGCGGGAGCACCGCCTCGACACCCTCGCCGCCTGGCGGGAGACCCCGTACTTCACCGCCCGCGAGCGCGCCGCGCTGGCCCTGACCGAGTCGGTCACCCTGGTCGCCGAGACCCGCGTCCCGGACGCGGTGTTCGACGAGGCCGCGAAGCACTTCTCGGAGACCGAACTCGCCCACCTGATCGGGCTGATCTGCGCGATCAACGCGCTCAACCGGGTGGGCGTCACCAGCAGGCTGACGCCGGCGCCGAAGCGGTAGCGCGGAGCGGGTGCGGAACCAGGGGCGCAGCAGGTTCCCCGCGCCCCTGGTTCCGGCTCGGCGCAGCGGGTCTCACGACTCCCGGAAGGCCTCCACTCCGTTCGGGCTGCCGAGGCCGGTCGGGCCGTCGTAGCCCGGGCCGGCCGTGCAGAGGTAGGCCGGGGTGCAGGCGGTGGGGGCGGGGCCGGTGGTGACGTCGTGGAGGGCGGCGGGGTGGCGGTAGGGGAAGGACGCGGGGTCGCTGCCGGGGGGCGGGGGGCCGGCCAGGGCGTAGGTGGCGGCGATGACCGGGGCGGCGGCGGAGGTGCCGCCGTAGGTGTACCAGCCGTTGCCGCCGTAGGTCTGGTAGACGGCGACGCCGGTCGCGGGGTCGGCGACGGCGGCCACGTCGGCGACGGTGCGGTGGTCGCAGCCGGGGTCGTCCTGCCAGGCGGGCTTGGGGAACCGGCCGGAGCAGCCGCTGCCCGCGCCCTGGTCGGTGCCGGGGGTCCAGGCGGTCTCGTCCCAGCCGCGGGCGGAGCCGTCGGGGCGCAGGGTGGTGCCGCCGACGGCGACCACGTGGGGTGAGGAGGCGGGGAAGTTGACGCCGTACCCGGAGTCGCCGGAGGCGGCGGCGATGACGGTGCCGGGGTGGTCGAAGTAGCGGCTGTCGTAGGCCGCCGCGTTGGCGTTCTCGGTGGTGCCCCAGCTGATCGAGACGTACTGGGCGCCGAGGGCGACGGCGGTGTTGACGGCGGCGCCGAGGTTGCCGACGGCGGCGCTGTCGGCCTCGACCAGGAGGATCCGGGCGCGCGGGGCGATCGCGGAGACCATGGCGAGGTCGAGGGCGGTCTCGCCGGCCCAGGCGGTGTTGCCGCGGGGCAGCCGGGTGCCGCCGCGCTGGTCGGTCTTGCGGAAGCAGCCGTTGTCGGTGGTGCAGGCGGGCAGGCCGAAGTGGCGGCGGTAGACGTCGAGGTCGGCCTCGGCGCGCGGGTGGTCGTAGGCGTCGACGACGGCGATGGTGGCGCCCTCGCCGCCGTCCGCGGGCAGCCCGTAGGCGGCGCGCAGTTCGGCGGGGCCGTAGCCGGCGGTGTCCGCGTCGGCGGCGGCGGTGCCGACCACCCGCAGCGCGTCGCAGGAGGCGGTGTCGGCCCGGGCGGGGGCGGTGCAGGTGTGCACCCAGCGCGGGGCGGCGTGCGCGTGGGCGGGGGCGGTGGCGAGGGCGGTGAGCAGGGCGGCGGTGAGCGCGAGGGGACGGCGCAACGGGGCCTCCGTTCGGGGAGCGGCGCCGGGGGCGGGGGGTGGGCTCCCCCGGGCCGGCGGTTCGCTTGTCTGCAGGGATTGTTGACGCACCGTCAGGTCGGTATGCGCACGGTCACCCGCTCGGGTGACGGCGGGCCGGGTCCGGCGGGGGGCCGGGTCTGTTGCGGAACCGGGACGCCGTGCGGACCGAATCCCGGCGGTAGCTGAGGGAACCTCATATCCGGGAGCAGCGCCCTTGCCTCCTGGCGGACCCGCTCACCGCGGGCGGGACGCCCGACCGAGAAGAAGAGGACCATGCGCGTTCGGAAGATTTCGGCCATCGCCCTCGTCGCCGCGGCTGCCTGCCTGTCGCTCACCGCCTGTGACGGCGGCGGCTCCGCCTCGGCCGGCTCCAGCGCGTCCGCCGCCGTGACCGTCTCGCCCGCCGCCGCGAGCACCCCCGCCGCCGCCCCGACCGCGGCCCCGACCACTCCGGGCGCGGGCGCCGGCAAGACCCCCGCGAAGTCGTCGGGCACGGTGAAGGCGGCGGCCGGCACGAAGTGCACCGACCGGGTCGACTACGCGGGCGACAGCCGCTCCAACGCCGAGATCAACTCGATCGGCGAGACCACCGGCACCTGCCCGGCCCCGCAGGGCGGCGGCGCGACCGCCGGCACCCCGAAGAAGTCCGGCACCAAGTGCACCGACCAGCTCGACTACACCGGCGACACCCGGCCCAACGCCGAGATCAACTCGATCGGCGAGACCACCGGTACCTGCCCGGCCCCGCAGGGCGGCGGCGCGACCGCCGGCACCCCGAAGAAGTCCGGCACCAAGTGCACCGACCAGCTCGACTACACCGGCGACACC